>DATFDL010000164.1:0-8911 GCA_035252155.1 Pirellulales bacterium
ACTTATTCCCTTGGCCGCCCGGCTCGATCCCGGCGTCGAGGCCGAACGCGATCTGGTGGTTGCGCCGTAAGTCCGGGTCTGTAGGGAACGGACTCCGTGCCGTTCCGTGTGGGGCGACGCGGCGTCGTCCGAACCTTGAGCGCGATGTCACGGGGGCGAGACAACGTCAATTCGCGGTTCGCGGAACGGCACGGAGTCCGTTCCCTACAGACGTCAAACGTTAGGACTACTTCAGATACCTGCTGTCGAGCTTATCGCACGACCAGAGCAGGCCGCGCGTGACCAGGTCGAGATAACGAGGGTCACCCACGGTGTCGTTGTTGTGGCCCAGCGTGGTGCTGAAGACGCGGGTCTTGCCGTACTGGTTGACCCAGGTGACCACGTAGTCGCTATTGCCCTGCCGGCCGCGCGCCAAGGGCCGCGCCGTGTCGAAGACCTTCACGTTGTTGTAAAGCTCTTCGTCGATCGTCTTCCAATTCTCCAGCGGCTTCGCCACCGGATGGTCGCGGTCGATGTAGCTGATTTCGATTGGCTGCTGCGGCCCGTGGCCGGTCGATTGAATTCCGACGAACTCAAACCAGTCGTTCGTGCCCGTGCGGTAGCAGTGCATGGCGCAATGCAGGTTGACGGCCGGCAGCCCCTTTTTGTGCGCCGCCAAAATGTTTTGGACGTAGGGAATCTCTTTGACGTCCGATGTGCATTCGTCGTGGATCACGGCGTCGTAGCCCTCGGCCCAGTTGGGCTTCTGGTAAATATCGAAGCGGGCCTTGGTGCTGGTGTCTTCCGAGTAGACGATATCGACCTTGACGTTGGCGCGGGCCTCGAGGCCCTGTTTGAGCAGCTCTTTTTGCTTGCCGTAGTTGTGACAGCAACCGCCGGTGATGAGCAACACCTTGAGCGGCTTGTTCGGCTCAGCGGAGCGACCGGATTGTTGGCCGCCCCCGATTACGACAAAGGCAATCGCCGACAAACAAACAACGGAGGTTTTCATGTGAGGGTCCTCGATTCAGTTTTCAAGTATGCGAAGTAAGGTAGCTCCGACACTCCGTGGCGGAGATGCCGTCGCCTTGGGCGACGGCGATTCACGTCACGGAGGGTCGGGGCTACTACGAGCGGCGGCGATCAACTCGGCCGCGCCTTGCTCTAAAAGCATGCCGGCCACGCGCCGGCCGATCTCCGCCGCCGAGGCGGGTTCGTCCGACACTTCGGCGGCGATGCGCCGTCGGCCATCGACGCTGAGCACCACGCCCGACAACCGCAATCGCCCCGACTCTATCCGCCCCCAAGCACCGACGGGCGCCAAGCAACCGCCACGCAAAGCCGCCAGCATGGCCCGTTCGGCGATCACTGCCTGGTGAGTCTCGCAATGATCCAACGGCGCAAGGAGCTGGCGAAGCTCATCGTCCGCGGCGCGAATTTCGATGCCCAGCGCGCCTTGCCCGACGGCCGGCAGTATCAACTCTTTCGGTAGGACCTGCGTAACGCGCTCGATGAGCCCCAGTCGCAACAGTCCCGCCTCGGCCAGCACCAGGGCGTCGTATTGTCCATCGTCGAGCTTGCGGAGCCGGGTGTCGACATTGCCGCGGACGTCGGCCATCCGCAGGTCGGGCCGGGCGTGCCTAAGTTGGCTGCGCCGCCGCGTGCTCCCGGTGCCGATAAGAGCGCCGCGCGGCAGCTCGGCGAACGACGGCGCTCGGCGGGTAATCAGCACGTCGCCGCACGGGGCGCGTTCGGGCACGGCCCCCAGCCCAAGCCCCGGCACCGGGTCGGTGGGCAAATCTTTCAAGCTATGCACGGCCAGGTCGATCTGGTCGTCGAGCAACGCTCGTTGAAGCTCTTTGGTGAAGATGCCCTGCCCGCCGATCGTTTCGACTGGGCCGGTCTGTTGGCGATCGCCTTGCGTCGTAATTGGAACCAGTGAAACCGCGATTCCCTCGGAGCGAAGTTGCGCGGCCACCCATTCGGCCTGCCAACGGGCCAACGCGCTGCCGCGAGTTCCGAGACGCAAAGTCCGCATAGGCGAATAAGCAGGGATTAAGGTCAATGACGATCTGTAGGGAACGCCCTCCGTGGCGTTCCGCGAGGGGCGGCGCGACGTTCAATCGAAGTTCACGGAACGCCAAGGAGGGCGTTCCCTACAGATGTCGATAGCCAATCGGCGCATCTCGTCATACTAGTTGTCAAGGGTCATCGGCGCAGTCTCCAACGACGCTTGCTTATGCAATTGATGGGCGGGCACCACCACGCCGCAACTAATCACAAACTGCAAGGCCTGATCGACCGTCAGGTTCATGTCGATCGTGTCGCTTTTGGGCACGGTGATGGTGTAGCCCGTCACCGACATCGGCGAGCTGGGGATCATCAACGAAAGCATCGGCTCGCCGGTGGCGGCTCGAATATCCAGCAGGCTCTCGCCCGTCACGAAGGCGATCGACCAAATTCCTTTGCGCGGATACTCGACCGCCACCACGCGCCGGAACTCCAGCTCGCGGTCGCTGAACATGAAGTCGGTGACTTGCTTGACCGAGTCGTAGACGTTGCGGATCAGCGGCAGCCGCAAAATGCCGCGTTCGATCAGGTTCCACGTCACCCGGCCGATGCCGGCGGCCAGGAACTTGCCCAGCAAGTAGAGAAACAACAGGAACAGACAGAGAAAAAGCGGAATGACCAGCCGCGGCGGTAAGTATTCCAACTCGGCATAGCGGCGGTAGATGGCCCGCCGGTTTCCCGACGCCACGCTGCCCGCGGGGTCGTCGCGGCTGACGATTTCGAGCACGTCTTGAGGCAAATACGCGCCGCTGGACTGGCGCACATATTTACGTCCCTCGGGCAAATCAATCTCGGCCTGTTGCTGCACGACCCGCCTGGCAGCGTCGGGTTCGGCAAACTTGCGATCGTCCTGGCGTTCCCAATACCAGGCGAGCAGGTTGCGCGTGCCGATGGTGACCGGCTCGAGCGCGTATTGTTTGATGGTGCCGCCCACCCAGAGAAAGATGACCACCGTCAAGAGCGGGGGCATGACCACGCCCAGCCCGCCGAGAATCGCCCGCCGCACCGGATACCAGCGCGATTGGCGGCGGAGCGAGCGTTGTTTAAGAGGCGGTGGCATGGCAAGTTGCCGGGCAGATCGGTGCAATGTATCAAAGAACGATTATAACCTGCGCCCATGTTCAGCGTAGGGTGGGACGAGCGAAGCGAGTTCCCTACAGAGCAAACAGGCCGCCAGACATCACCGTCGGTCGCGGTCGTCGGCTCGGGCCGCTACGGCCAACGCCACGCGGCCGACGCCCGCCCGACGGAGCAGGCGAGCGACTTCATTGCAGGTGGCACCGGTCGTGAGAATGTCGTCTACCAGCAACACGCTCGCTCCCGATAGGCGCGAGCTTCTTCTTACCCGGAAGGCCCCGCGCACGTTCGCCAACCGCTCGGCCGGTGAAAGCCCACTCTGGGGCTGCGTATATCGACGCCGCGCCACCACCTTTACGGAGTGCCGGACCGTCAGGCGCTCGGCAATCACCTCAGCCAAAGTCGCGGCGCTATTGGTTCCGCGCCAGGAGCGCCGCAGCCAGTGCATGGGCACGGACACGACGAGCTCGGGCCGCCAGGCGGCAATTGCGCCGCCATGCCGCCAGCAGAACAATTGCCCCACGGCCGCCGACAGCCCCTCGTCGCGCACGCGTTTCATCCGCAGCACCGCTGCGCGCAACTCGCCCGCATAATCGCCCAGCGCCCAAGCATGCGAAAAATGCAGTTGCTCGTCGCGGCAATGTGGGCAGCCCTGCTCGCTGACGAATGCGTTACGTAATGGCAAGGCGCATCGCGGACAGCGTCCTTCATCGACCTTGGCCAATTGTGATCGGCAGAGACTGCAGAGGCGGATGCGATCGCCAGCTTCGCCCAGCTCGGCGTCGCAGAAGGCGCAGCGCGGCGGAAATACTAGCTCGCATAGTCCGCGGCACACGAACCGCGCGCGTCTCGACACCTCGCCCGCAGCCGGCCGCAACCAGGTTGGACGAAGCCGCGCAAGCCGCATGCGTGTCTCCTTGATAACGATTCCTCGCCGGACAGTGTAGCAAACAATCGGAATAACCGCTTTCCACGGAATCAACTTACCTCTTGTTACGAACCTTGCGGCCGGCGCGCCGCGGCAAAGCTACGTTTGAGGGGCGATGCCGAAGCGGCGGTCCGATGGTCGCGGGAACCACCATGTCCGTAAAGTTGAAGAACTTCGAGAGCTGGCTGCTCTTCTGCCTGGTCTATGTGCCGGTCATTCCGCTGATGACGGCCGCGGTGCTGGGCGGTTATTTCTACATGTGCAGCCACCGCACCGTGCATTGTGTGAACGGCCTGCCGGTTCCGATCGACGTTGATTTCGATGGCGGACGCGTCGTCACTCTTCTTCCGCACGCACACTCGAGCCTTTCGATGGGCGAGGGAAAACACCGAGCGGTCGTCAGCTCGCCACAACTGGGCATTGAACCTGTCGAGTTTCGGATCGGCGGTCACGGATCGTCTGGGTTGTTTAGCGCACCAACCTGGATTGTCGATCCCACGCGCTCGGCGTTGTTGCTTTGGGAGGAAGCGGTCTATCTGCCGCCGCCCGGCACGCGCCGCCCTGGTGAGTCGAGAGCGCATCTGGGCGAAGCGTTCATCACCTGCCCTCATGTCGATTACGTCTTTCAAGAGTTTCCGAGCGAAACCGAGATTTGCCCCAGCTCGCCATTGCGCAAGACACGGATCAGCCTTGTGACCGCGCCGGCGCACGAGTTGGCCGACGCGCTGCGCGCGTCGCCCGGGCGAACCGGCGAGGCGTTGAGTTTTATCGAAAACCATCTGCGCGTCTCGCCGGACGACGTGGCGTTGTTGTCGCACTATTGGGCGATTGCTCGTCGACAGGATCAACTCAAACGCTGTCGCGACTTCTTGGCCCCTCGTCTCGCCGAACGCCCGGTGCTAATGAACTGCCACCGGCTCTATCAGACGATCTGCGAGAATTCAGGGGACGATGCCGCGCTGGTCGAACAATACGATTCCTGGCTTGCCGCGGATCCGGACAACTCTGCGTTGCTCTATCTGCGTGGCCGGTGCGATCCGGAACGCACCGCCGCGTGGGAATTCTACAAAAAGGCGATCACGGCCGACCCGCGGAACGCCTATCCGCATCTCGCCAAATCGGTCGTGCTGCTGTCTCGTGGCGAATTCGCCGCGGCCGAAGCGTCGGCAAGGGTCGCCTGCCATCTGCGGCCCGACGACGCGCAGATGAAACGACATCTGACCAGGGTGCGGATGGCGCTGGGTGAATACGGCGTGCTGGAAGCCGAGCTTCGGGCGGCCGTGTTACTCAACCCGCGCTCGCTGCCTGAGCAACAGCAGTTGCTGGTAGTCCTGGCCGCCGCGGACAAGCTCGGCGAAGCGGAGCAGGTCCTGGCCGATTTTAACCACCGGCTTACAACCGCCGATCCGTCTCAAGCGGCGGCGATGACTCGGCAGTTGCGAGATCGATTGCTTTACGTGCAAGGCGATTTTGCGGGCATGCTCGCGGACGCCGCTGCGGACACCGCATCGGACGCCGAGGCCGATGAATCGGTACTCGCGCGTTATTGGGCCAGATTCGAGTTGCGGCAAGTCATTCAACCGCCGCCCGGCGTCAATCCGGTCCCATCGGAACATCAGGGCTATTCGTTGCTTTGTCAATCGCTGGCCTGGGTCGAACGAGGAGATGCCGCGGCCGCTGCGGATGCCAAGGTTCGGGCGATCGACGAGTTCCGCGTCGGCGGGTTTGACGACCGCCAAATCGCAGCCCTGCTTGCCAGAGGCGACGATTGGACTAACCACGACCTTGACAATCTGCCCCTCGATCCGACGCAGAAGTGCATCGTCCTCGTGGCGATGGCACAGGACTCCGGCGAGCGCGCCGCGCCATTGCTTGCCCTGGCGGAAAAGCTCAATTTCGAGCGGCATTTTCCCTATCACTTTGTGAGACGAACGATCGAGCGATTGCGGCGGCGCGGCGACGCGCGCGGCGAAATGGTGCGCGAAGATCCAAACGGCATAATCGCGCCGCACGGAACGGAATGAATTGCCTGCGGCGGAGCTTGTCGCTCGCAGGCCCCGCCAAGCTACCTTTGAAAGTCCTTGTTTAACCCCGACGATTGTTTTGGAGAGCCGACATGCCATCCACCGTCGACGGATTCGGCACAATGTATTTCCGCAAACGCAATCGACGAGTCGTCGACGGCGTTTGTGAGACTTGCCATCTGCCGGTCAAGCTGGAGAACTACGAAACCTGGCTCTGCTTCTGCGTGCTGCACATCCCGCTGATTCCGCTGGCGAAGAAGCAGGTGTTGAACCATTGCCCGAAGTGCCAGTGTCACTTCGTGGTCAAGCTGGCCGATTGGCAACGAGCGCGTGAAGAAGCCATCGAGCAAAGTTCGGCCGAGTTGGCCCAGCGTCCGGATGATCCCGACGCGGCGATCAAAATGCACGGCACGCTCGAGGCCTACCAGCAGGGCGAAGAGGCCGCCCGGTTTGCCGAGGGCATGCTGACACTATTCGGCCACGTGGCTCGCGTGCAGTTTTATCTGGGCGGTTGGTATGAACACGTCGGCCGGAAAGAAGAGGCTGATCAATGTTTTGCCCGTGCGTTGGCACTTGAACCGAATCATCTGCCGCACAAGCGAGCGGTGGCGCTGGGAGAAATCGAACGGGGCAATCCGGCAACTGCGCGGACTTTGCTCAAGGATTTTGAGCCGCCCAGCGAGGCCTTCGACCCCGAAGTCTTTCTGTCGCTCGCCAAAGCCTATCAACGTCGCGGGCGGCACGACCAGGCGCTTGAGCTGTTCCAAATGCTGCTGGCGGCCCGCCCGGAGCTGTCCAAAAAGAAATCGTTTTGCCAGGCGGTGCGAATTTCGGAGCGGTCGCTGCACTCGCTCGTTTCGCTGGTGCCGCGCGTGCGCTTCTATCACTCGCCGCTGTTCCAGACCGCCGCGGCGGCGGCGCTGATCGTGGCCGCGCTGGTCGGCGGTTACTACCACGTCCATAGCCACCGCGTCGTGCATTTTGTGAACGGCCTGGCGGTGCCGATCGTGGTCGAGGTCGACGGCGACCGGGCGGTTACCGTCGGCCCGCGGTCTCATGCCGAGCTGTCGCTGGCCGAAGGGCCGCACCGGGCGGCCGTTCGCGAGCCGCGACTAGACTTCGACCCGGTCGAGTTCCAGCTTGCCAGCCACTGGTCGGTGGGGCCGTTCAGCGCGCCGGCGTATGTCGTCGACGCCACCCGCTCGGCGATCATGGTTTGGGAAGAGGCGGTTTACGCGGTGCGCCTCGAAGACGTGCCGCCCGTCGAATCGCAAACGCGTTGGGGCGAGGCCTTTGTCGCCTACCCTCATGCCGACTATGGTTTTCAAGAATTCCCCGAGGGATTTACCTCGAATGCTTCGTCCGTTCGCAAGACGCGGCTCGATCTGTTGTCGGTGCCCACGCCGAGCATCGTGGCGGCGCTCATCGGGCAGCCCGACCTGGCCGGCGACGCGCTGGGCTTCGTCGAAAGCCATCGCAAGGCGTCGCCCCACGACTTCGCGCTGCTTTCGGGATATGCGACGCTCGCCTTTCGACAGAACCAGGCCGCGCGCTGCCGCGACTTCTTCGCCTCGCGTTTGGAGGAGCGCCCGGTGCTGATCGACTGGCATCGCACCTATCAGACGGTCCGAAAAAATCTGCGTGAAGATGCGGAAATGATCGGGCAATACGATGCCTGGCTGGCGGCCGAGCCGAAAAACTCCGCTCTGCTCTATTTGCGGGGGCGGTGCGAGCCCGATCGCTCGGCGGCGATGGCCTTGTTCGAGCGGGCGATCGCGGCCGATCCTGAGAATGCCTATCCGCAGTTTGCCGAAGCGGGCATTTTCCTGGCGCGGGGCGATTTCGCGGCGGCCAAAGCCGCGGCCGGCATCGCTTGTCGATTGCGCCCCGAGAATGAACAGATGAAAACCGAACTCATTCGAGCACGGATGGCTTTGCGCGAATATGACGCTTTGGAAAGCGAAATTCGGCCGGCGCTGCTCGACGATCCTGTGTCGGTGGCGGACCAGGAACGGCTGCTGGCCGTACTGGCCGCGGCGGGCAAAGCCGATCAGGCCCGCCAGGCGATCAAGGTATTCTCCGAGCAAATGATGAAGTCCGACCCGGAAAACGAGCCGGCCTGGACGCGCTACTTCACCAACTTGCTGCTCTATTTCGAGGGCGATTTTCAAGGTCTGCTCGCGGCCACCGCCGCAACCGGCGACAACGATGAATTGCCGTTGCCGCGCTATTGGGCGCAGTTCGAGTTGCGACAGGCGGTCAAGCCACCCGCCGGCTATAGCCCGATTTCGGCCGATCACGACGGCTATTCGCTGCTGTGTCAGGCGCTGGCCTGGGCCGAACAGGGCAACGCCGCGGCGGCCGCTGAAGCGAAAGCCCAGGCCATCGACCAGTTCCGCGCCGGTCGGAGCGAGGAGCAGCAAATCGCCGAAATCCTGGCCAAGGCTGGCGATTGGAGCGAGGCGGACGTGCAAAATCTGCCGACAGACCTTATCCACAAATGTATTCTGCTCGTGGCAATGGCCGAGAAGCCGTCGCGCCGCGCGCTGCCGCTGCTCGATCTGGCCGAGAAGCTCAATTTCGAGCGGCAGTTTCCCTATCACTTTTTGAAGCGGACGATCGAGCGCCTGCGAAAACGCTCGACGGCCAAGCTGGCAAACCATTGAACGCTCACCGATCATGATAGAAACCTCGAACGCAACCTACGATTTCAATCCTTACGCCGCCACGCTCGATCCAGTCGCGCGGATCGAGCCGCGATGGCCTGGCGTCGTCGATCTGTTTTACGCCGCATTGCTCTTCGCCGTGCTCTTCGCCGGCGCGTGCTGCCTGC
>DATFDL010000165.1:0-2272 GCA_035252155.1 Pirellulales bacterium
CACCGGGGCATCGCTAAGGCTCTGCCCCAGCCACCAATCCAGAGCCGTACGGTGCCGACGCACCGAAATGCGGGCTAGTACCGGCTTCCGGCGGGGTTGCCGTTGACCATCCGCGTGCCGCCGTTGGTGCTGAGCGAGGCGGGATTGAGATCGCTGCGCAGCGAAGCCACCTTTGCGGCGACTCCGGGCTGGAAGCGATTGAGCCCGAGTGACCGCTGGTAGTTGGCCAGGGCTTGGTTCGGGTCGCCCGAGCGTTCGCGCAACCGTCCCAGGGCTGCCCAGGCTCGTGAATCATGGGGATCTACCGTGAGGGCCTCCTGCAAATAGTCCTCAGCGTTTTTGTACTTGCCCGTCTCTTCCGAGAGCCGCGCCAACTCGACCTTGGGCGCGGCGGCCGAGGGTTTTTTGTTGGCCCAGCCTTCAAGCAGCCGGAAGGCCTCGTCGGTGCGGCCTTCTTCATTCAGCAACACCGCCAAGCCGCGATAACATTCGCGGTGGTTGTTATTGGTGTCGCGGTCGAGGCATTGGTTGTAGAGGTCTTCGGCCTGCTTCAGGTCTTGCTCGTTCTTTGTCTGCCGGCCGATCAAATGGTAGGTGGCGGCCAGGTTGTAATAGCCGTCGGCGTTTTGCGGATCGCTGGCAATCGCTTTTTGGAACCGCTCGATGGCCTGCGGAAACGACCCTTGCTGGTAGAGCCGCACGCCTTCGGCATTTTGCCCGTGCGCCACCAGGCCGCAGCCGCTCAGGCAGGCCAGCAGCACCGCGGCGGCGCAGTACGATGCCCGGCGGCGACAATCGTTCGGCGAAATAAAGCGGTAATCGGACACGGACCTTCAGTGGCCAGCGCGTGATGAGAGGTAGTCCCGGCCCTTGTGGCCGGCTGATTTGCGTCTTGGTAGCTCCGGCCCTTGTGGCCGGCTGATTTGCCAATACCGCGGTGAAAAGTCGCGGCAGCATACGTTCCGTGCTCAACGGCGGCAAGGTCAAATGAGACGGCGTCAACCGCGCGGGGCTGGGAGAAATTGCCTAAAGTGACAACTGCGAACGGTTCGCAGTTGATTATGGTCGTCCGCAAGGTGACGATCGCTATCGACCTCTGTAGGGAACGCCCTCCGTGGCGTTCCGTGAACTGCGATCCGACGTCGCGCCGCCCCTCGCGGAACGCCACGGAGGGCGTTCCCTACAGACTTTCGCGATGCGCCAACTCCACTTCCTGAAACTGGGCGACGACTTCACGGGCCAGTTCACGATAATCGTCGGCGCCGTGCGAGGCGGGGGCGTAGTGAAAGATCGACTGGCCGAAGCTGGGCGCTTCTGCCAGCCGCACATTGCGGCGAATGCGGGTTTGAAACGGCTGGGCCGTGGCCCAGCAGGTGCGCTGCTCGCGGCACTGCCCGAAGAACTGCTCGACGTCGCGGCTCACCTCGCCGGCCAAGCGCGTGCCGGCGTCGAACATGCAAAGCACCACGCCCGACAGCCGCAGCCGCGGATTCAGCCGGCGGGACACAACCTCAATTGTTTGCAAAAGCTTGCTCAGGCCGTGCAGCGCCAAAAAATGGGGCTGTAAGGGAATGAAAACTTCGTCGACCGCGGCCAGGGCGTTGATCGTCAGAATGCCCAGCGACGGCGGGCAGTCGATGAACAAAAAATCGCACGATTGGGCGTCGTCTTCCAGCTTGTCTCGGAGAATCAATTCACGGCCCACGACGCCGGCCAGCTCGACTTCGGCGGCGGCCAGGTCGAGATGTGAGCCGACGAGCCATAGGTTTTCGTCAACCTGTCGCCGGGCGTCGGCTAGCCGCGTGTCACCCGTGAGCACGCCATAGGTCGAGGTCTCGGCCGAGGTCGGCTCGACGCCCAAGTGCAGCGTGGCGTGGGCCTGCGGATCGAGATCGATGACGCCGACCCGCTGGCCGGTGGCCGCCAAGGCGGCCGCCAGATTGACGGCGGTGGTCGTCTTGCCCACGCCCCCTTTTTGATTGATGATCGCTATTTTCCGCATCGCAACTCCCTTTGCTTCAAACCGGCGACGGGCGGGAATTATAGGTAAACTCCGCCGAGCGTCCTAGGCGAGTCGGGGGGGCGGGCGAAGGGGCGACGCGGCGAGGGGGCGAAGAGGCGAGGGGGCGACACGGCGAAGGGGCGAGGGCGCGAGGGGGCGACACGGAGACGCGGAGACGCGGAGACGCGGAGACACGATTTTTGCTTTTCTTCCCTGACCCCCGACCCCCGAATCCCGACCCCTCTTGTCTTGTGCAGAGCCTGCACTACA
>DATFDL010000166.1:0-8035 GCA_035252155.1 Pirellulales bacterium
AGTTCGGTTTCAACTCTTCGGCCTGACGATACGAGGCCAATGCTTCTTCGAACCGCCCCTGGTCGCGCAGCACGTTGCCGAGGTTGTTGTGGGCTTCGGCCATTTCGGGCATCAGCTCGATTGCCCGGCGATAGGCGGCCGCGGCCTCGTCGAACCGGCCCTTGTACCAATAGGCGATGCCCAGATTGTTGTGGGCCTTGGCAAAGTCGGGCCGCAGCCGTAGGGCCTCGTTCAGCGTGCCGATCGCCTCGTCGTAGCGGCCCAGCTCTTCCAGAGCGCTGCCCAGGTTGTTGTGGGCTTCGGGCAGCTCGGGCCGCAGCCGGGCCGCCTCGCGGCAACTGGCGACCGCGGCTTCGGGTTGGCCCATCTGCCGCAGGGCGATGCCCAGATTGTTGTGCGCCTCGGCAAAGGTGGGCTTGCAGGCGATCGCTCGGCGGTAGGCGGCAATCGCTTCGTCGTGGTGGCCCTGGGCGGCGCGGACCAGGCCCAGGTTGTTATGGGCTTCGGCAAAATCGGGTTTCAGAACCAGCGCCTGCCGAAAGGCGGCGACCGATTCATCGAGCTTGCTCTGCTCGTAGAGCGTAAGGCCGAGGTCGTTGTGCGCCTGTGCCGAGTCGGGCCGCTGGCCGACCGTCTGTCGCTGGCTGGCCAGCAGCTCTTCAAAATGGCCTTGTTCGCGCAGCGCGCGGTTCAGGTTGTGCCGGGCCTTGGCGTCGTCGGGCCGCACGGCCAAGGCTTGTTGAAAGGCCGCGATCGCCTCGCCCGGCTTGTCTTGCTTCAAGAGCGCCAGGCCCAGATTGTTGAGCACTTCAGTATTGTCGGGCTTGAGCTTCAGGCCGTGGTGAAAGCTGGCCACGGCTTCGTCCATGTAGCCTTGCTGGGCCAGCACCACGCCCAGATGATTGTGGGCGTCGGCGTGACCGGGCGCCACGCTGACGGCCTGCTGCAAGGCAACTCTGGCTTCGTCAAGCCGGCCGAGCGAGCGCTGAGCCGCGCCGAGCAGATACCACGCCTGGGCATGTTGCGGCTCGGCGGCCAACAGCTCGCGGTAAAGCTGGACCGCCCGTTCGGTGTTGCCCGCCTGGTGCTGCCGGCGAGCTTCTTCGAAGCTGACGGGCGTGTTGACGCCGGCTGATGGCGGTCCAACGTCAGGATGTCCGCTCTCTGCACAAATGGCGGCGCTTCGCGGCAAATCGAGCCGGGTCATCCCAAAATCTTCCGGCCGGATGGGCGACGGCGATTGGGCGTGATGAGCATAGAGGTTGATCGAGACGATATTGGCAAACACATTTTGCCGGTTGGCGGCGAAATTGTTCGGGTTAAACAGCGGGGGCCGATGCACGTAAATCACATAGCCCAAGGCGGCGAGGCACTCGCGCAGCGCCGCCGAGCGATCGGCACGGTCGTCCTCTAGATAGAGGAGCGGCCGGAAGCGGTCGATCGTCTCACGGGCGCCAAGCAGCACTTGCCGCTCCATGCCTTCCACGTCGATCTTCATGAAGTGGCACGCCGTCAGCCGCAGGTCGTCGATCCGCAGCACGGGCACCTGCGTGGCGCCCGCCGACGCCGCGCTCTGCGACAATTCCAATCCGCCAAAGTTTTGTTCGGCGGCACCATCGAGTTCGGGCACGGCGATCGTACCGGCGGTCTCGCCCACGGCGGCGTGGAAGCAATGGACGTGATCGTGGCTGTTTTGGGCCACGTTGCCGCAGAGCATGTAAAACACCAGGCGTTGCGGCTCGAAGGCCAGCACCCGGCCGCTCGGCCCCACCAGGCGGGCCAGCGGCAGCGTGTGCACGCCGATATTCGCGCCGACATCGAGCACGGTTTGTCCCGGCTTGACCAGCGCGCGAAACAGCGAAACTTCGGCTTCCGAAAACTCGCCGTACAGATCGAGCGAGCGGCCGATGTAGAGGTCGTTGGGGCGATAGATGATTTCGCCCCAGCGGCAACGTTTGACTTTGTTCATGTCACCGCAAGTTTAGGCCCCAAACATCTCGCAGAACAGTTTAGCGACCTGCAACACGCGCACGGTGAACGCAAATTTGCGTTCACCGTGAAAACCCGACGAATCCGCATATTCTACCACCTGCTAGCAGGGGCGCGCGGTGCTCGATTCACGGCCGGTTTTTCTCCCATTGCTCGACTGCTTCTGCCCGCTCCTTGTATCGTACCGCGCTGATTGGCTTGGTCGGCTTTCCACGTATCGCGCATACATGTCGCCGCGGCGATGATGCGTTTGACGAACTGGGATCATCGGCTTCGTGGCTTGCGCGAATCGAACGGCCCATAATGCGATATTCAAACGCGACTAGCGCCACCGACGATGCGAACCCATGCGCGAGGAGCTCGCAGTTTCGCAACGGTCAACTTGAAATGTCGAAAAGCAGCCGCTCCTTGCGGGCCGGCGCGGTCCTGCCTTGGTCCTGAAAACGAAGCTCCGAATCGCGAGCGTATTTCTCATTACGCTCGACGGCAAGCCAGCGGCGGCGTAATTGCTCGGCCACCGCACCGGTGGTATTCGAGCCTGCAAATGGGTCGAGAACCAAGTCGCCAGGCTCGGTCAAAAATTGAATGAAGAATCGCGGCAATTCCGCCGGAAACCTCGCAGGATGGACCTTTTGTCCGAGTCGCTTCGATTCGCGGATGTAACGGCTGTTCGATTCGTTGTTACCACACTCGATCAGGTTGGACGGGATCGAGCCGCCCTTATCGACCGCGAATGTCGGCTTGATGTTGTGGCCCGATGGCCGCCTCGCCTGCTTGATCCCGCGCTTGATAAGGCGCTGCATGTCCTTGCTGTATGCCTGAAGGACTCTCGCATTATCGGCACGCGGGAACTGAGTAGGCGAAAGCCAAAAGATGTACTCGACCGAATCCTTGACCCGCATCCGGCGAACATTAACCCACTCGGCCGGCGCCGGCATTTTGGCGGGGTTGTACCAGAAGAATTCCTGGCATAAATGGAACCCCAAATCATCGCAGAGCGCCAGCAGCAGCCGGAAATGATAGAGCGAGCGAACCGGTGCGCCAGGCGTCCAGCTTCCGCCAATATTGAGGACGAAGCTGCCGTCTGCCTTCAATACCCGTCGGATTTCTCTCGCGAAGGGCATGAACCACTGGACGTACTTCTTTTGGTCGGCGTTCCCGTACTCCTTCTTGAAATGCAAGGCGTAAGGCGGCGACGTTACGACGAGGTCAACGCAAGAATCCGCAATCGTAGGCAGGAATTGCAGACTGTCAGCATGAAAAGCTTTTCCAAATTCCGTTTGGTAAAGTGGTTTCAGCGGCATGGCGGTGCGTCGATATTTCGGAGCAGGTCGGCCAACTCAGCATACCACGGGCGGATATTTTCCGCACCGGGCAGGGGCACTCGTTGCATTACGGCCAGTTTATGGCTGTGCTTCGCGTGGCAGAGCAAATCAATCGTACGCACGAACATAAAGTTTGACCAATCGCCTGTTTTCTTGCCTAGGCAAACACCAAGGATATGGTATTGCGTGATGTCGTAGTACCGGCTCGTTGGGTCGCCGGTCGCGGCCCTCGTTTTTTGGGTCTCGACCTTGTAAGCCACGATCTCGCCGGCCCGTCGATACGCTTCTCCTCCGGCTTTCGTGCTTTCTCGCACGTTTTTACATTCCGCAAAGAGCGGCGTCAGGCGCCCGGGGAGCCAGATGCTGAAATCGGGATGCGCGTCCAAGTCGTGCACTTCATAGCGATCGATCACAGACGCAACAAGGGACGCGATTCTCTTCTCCATGTGGACTTCAGCAACCGCTCCCTCCAATGCGACCCTTAACCGGAAGCGGCCGTTGATCGCATCGAGTAGCTCATCAGCCCCGAGCCCGTATTTCGCTTCGAGTGAGTGCTTCGCCATGGCACGGCCGAGCGGTTCATTGTGTCAAGGGGGCGGACTCTAGCAAAGCACGCAACCGGGGCCAAGCCGAGCGCCAAACGAACCATAATGTGACGACGCGTTCAGAGCGGTTCGCCGAAAGACCGAATACGCTCACCCCGGACTGGCCTTGCCCAGGTCGCGAAGCGGCGATAAACTCCGGCCCCTTCAAATCTTCCGTCAGATTCCAGATCCTCTACCAGGGACGCTTCTTTCGCCCCCGCGAAAGGCGACTTGGCCGCATTTTTCTTGCATTGGGAGGCAGGGCTTTTACAATGGGTGGAGAAGCCCCAATTCCCGTTGTCTCAACAGCTTCGGGTGAATGATGAAGACCGCGGTAAGCGGGGCGCTATTGATTGCAGGTCTGGTTGTTTTCGGCGCGGCCGGAGCGTGGGACCAGCGGGCGGCCTGGGCGCAGCGCGTTGGGCCGTATGAGGCCGCCGCGCACCCCGAGCTGATCGCACTGTCGGCGCCCGCCGGCGAGCGCGGCCAACAGATCACGATCATCGATCCGAAAACCCGGACGATGGCCGTGTACCTGGTCGATGCCAAGGCGTCGGGCGAAGAGTTCGTACAGCTCGTCAGCGTGCGAAAGTTCGACTGGGACCTGCAGATGGAAGAATTCAACGCCACCGCCCCGCTACCGCGGGAGGTGCGCGGGCAAGTCGAACCAAACAAACGTCGTTGAGTCGCCGCCGGCGGTGAGTCTGCCCGGCCGGAGGCTCGCCACCCCGCCTGGCGGGAAATGATGCTGGGAGAGCTGCATGGCCGGTAAACTCGTTCCCCTGGAAGAAGCCGCGAAAACGCTGGGCGTCTCGCCCGACGATCTGAACTCGATGCGTGAGAACCGCGACATCTACGGTTATCGCGACGGGGCGACCTGGAAGTTCAAGCCCGAAGACATCGAGCGGTTGAAACTCGAACTGGCCGAGCGCGGCGCGGCGCCGGCTTCCGATTCGAGCAGCTCCGCCGTCAACCTGGCCGACTCGGACGACGGTGACGAGATTGTGCTGCTCAGCGAGATCGAGTTGGGCGGGTCGAATCCCAGCACGTCGAGCACGGTGATCGGGCCGCCCGGCAAGGGCCAATCGCCCGAAGACAGCGACATCAAGCTGGCCATCGGCAGCGGCGTCGAGGTGGTCGGGCCCGGTTCGAGCACCGTGATCGGGAAGGACGACGCCCAGGGCGGCAGCTCAGTGCTTAGCTCGCGGGGCGGCAGCTCCGTGCTCAGTTCTAAAGGCGGCAGCTCGGTGCTCAGCTCGCAAGGTGAAAGCTCGGTGCTCAGCGCTCAGGGCGAAAGCTCGGTGCTCAGTTCCACCCGCCATGACAGCGGCAGCGACGTGCTGCCCGTCGATCTCGATAGCGAATCGCCCATCGAGCTGACCGCCGAAGGCTCCGACAAAAAACAAGGTTCGGGCAGCGACCTGACGCTGGTCACCCAAGAAAGCGCCGGCGAAGGCATCGACACCGGCAGCGACCTGACGCTGGTAACCGACGCCCCGACCAACGCGGCCGACACCGGCAGCGATCTGACCATCGGCGCGCCCGCCGAGCCGGAGATCTTTCGCCTGCAAGACGCCAAGACCGGCTCGTCGGTCAAGCTGAAGGACTCGGCCAGCGTGCTCGACGTGCCGGGCATCGGTGTCGGCAGCGACATCACGATCACGCCCGGCGACAGCGGCATCAATCTGATTTCGCCCAGCGACAGCGGTCTGTCGTTGGAGGAGCCACTGGAGCTGAGCGCGGCCGACGACGACGATTCGTCGTTCGATCTGAGCAGCAGCAGTAGCGACAGCAGCGACAGCGGCACGCTGAGCGACAGCGCCGAGTTCGATTCGGACGCGGTGATGGAGCTGCAAGGCGAAGACGACTTTTTGCTCACGCCGCTGGAAGAATCGATCGACGACGACTCGCAAGACAGTGGTTCGCAGGTGATCGCGCTCGACAGCGAAAGCGACTTTGACGACGCCAGCGCGGCCCTGGGCGGGCCGCCCGCCGCCACCGCCATGCTCGAAGCCGACGACTTAGGCATGGGCGCCGCCCTCGGAGCGCCGGTCGACGTGGGGGCCGGTCTGGCGATCGCCCCGTCGCTGGCCGCGGCGCCGGGCGCGATGATGATGGCCCCGGTGCGCGAAGCCCAATATACCTGGATGCAGGTCACGGGGCTTTCGTTCTGTGTCTTGCTGCTCGCGTTGACCGGCATGATGATGTTCGACCTGATGCGCAATATGTGGAGCTGGGAAGGGCACTATGCCGCGACCAGCCCGCTGATCGATATGATTTTGCGGATGTTTGGTGCGTAGGCGCCAATCGGTTTCGACGTCAGCGTCGGCGACGGCCTCTGTAGGGAACGCCCTCCGTGGCGTTCCGCGAGGGGCGGCGCGGCGTCGAATCGCAGGTCTCGGAACGCCACAGAGGGCGTTCCCTACAGACGTTGATCGGTCGTGTCGAAAGGAGTCGAATCATGTGCAGACTATCTGGCGCATCGCTGGCGGCGATCTGCGCTCTTTTCTTATCGGGCTGCCAGTTCGTTCCCAAGAGCCAGCTCGACGCGGCCGAGCTGAAAAGCCAAGCGCTGCTGGAGCAAAAAAACGCGCTCTTGGCCGAGAACGAAAATCTCAAAACGCACAGCCGCAATCTGGAAGAGCAGGTCAAGCAGGCCGAGGAGGAGCTAGCCGAGCTGGAAGAGCGCTCGGGAACCGACCAACGCCGGCTCTCTGCCCGTGAGACGGATGGCCGCGCGTCGATCGCCCGTCAGCGTCCGCGCCAGCCGATCGTCGTAGACGATGATACGGCCGCGGACGACTACGCGGCAGACCGGCCGCTCGCTCGCCGTGTCAAAGGCCCTGAAAGTTCCGAGACCGCGTCCGACACCTCGCCCGACGGTTGGACCGCACCGGGCACAGAGCGGCGCTAGAGGAGTCGTAGGGTGGGACGAGCTTGCGAGCCCCACCATTCGGTTGCGCCGCGCGGACGCATCACGCTGAGCTAATGGTGCGACTCGCTTCGCTCGGCCCACCAAAGGTCATTCGTCCGACGCGACGGGTTCTGTGGCCTCGTCGTTTGGCTGTGCTAACTACCAACCGTCGCACGTACCCCTAAATGTCGGCAGAACCACTCGGTCTCCTCCGGCAGCACCTGCGAAAGTCCCGGCTCTTCGTAAAAATCAAAATGCCCGCCGTCGGCTCGCAGCAGCTTCTTGGGTTCGTGGGCTAACTCAAAGGCGCGAAGCTGCACGTCGGTGTGACAATAGTGGTCGCGGTTGCCCACCATCATCAGCAACGGTGTCGGCGCGATGCCCGGCAAATAGCGCCGCTGGTCGATGCGCGTCGCCGCCAGCATCGAGCGAACAGTGACCTCGTTGCGCCAGGCGGGCGCGGCTGCGGATCTTTGCGTGGTCCAGTGGTACGCCTCTTCGCCGGGCAGCGTGGCGAAGCGGCCCGGCGTGTTGATGATCGGCGCCGTGACGGCCCGATGGGGCTGCAACAGTTGCCGCACGATCAGCCCCGCGCCCTGCCACACTTGCTTCCCCAAACCTCCGCGCAGCCAGCGCAGCACCGTATCGCGATGATCGATGGCGGGCACGTGCGCCACCACGGCCTTCACCCGCCGGTCTTCGGCCGCCACGGCCAGCACATGCCCGCCGCTGTACGACGTGCCCCAAACGCCGATCCGCTCGGCGTCGACTTCCGGCTGCGAAGAAA
This sequence comes from Pirellulales bacterium, assembly GCA_035252155.1. Lineage (GTDB taxonomy): Bacteria > Planctomycetota > Planctomycetia > Pirellulales > JAICIG01 > JAICLL01. Next base: position 7,600 of record DATFDL010000166.1, read on the forward strand.
CCCAGGTGATCGCGTTGCGATAATCGAGTCGCTGCTGGCGTGGAATGATCTGTTGCCGCGGCTGGCCCTGGCTGGCGCCCAGAAAGCGATAATCGAAGACCAGCACCACCAGGCCCGCGGCGGCGAACGCCTGGGCGAAGTTCGGCAGCGACATCTCTTTGACGCCGCCCCAACCGTGCGCCATGACCACCGCCGCCCGCCGCTCGCCCGGTTGCCAATCGCCGGGCACGTAATACCAACCGGCGCACATCAGGCCGGCGCTGGTGAATTGCACGTCGCGGCGAACGGGAGCAGAATCCGTGGTCGATTGCGGCGTTTCGTACATGTAGCGATTGTAGCGTCGCTCGCGCCCTTGGAGGATGGTCTTCCAGGCCGTCTATACTTCGTGCGGCCCGCAATGGGAGCTTTGGCGCGGAGCTTCACTGCAAAATGTGGG
>DATFDL010000167.1:0-11905 GCA_035252155.1 Pirellulales bacterium
AGCTTGGCTGGCTGCTGTGGTGCATGGCCCGCGCGAGCCGTTTGGTGCGTGCCGCCCAAACAGTCGACGACGCGCGGATTCGCCGCCTCACGCACGAGCTCGACGTCCGGTTCGCGCCTGGCCGGCAGGTGCGTCTCATGATGTCGAGGGACGTCCGCGGGCCGTTGCTGGCGGGCGTTCGCCGGCCGACGATCTTGCTGCCTTACGATTGCGCCGGCTGGACCGACGAAAAGCTGCAAATCGTCTTATCGCACGAGTTGGCGCACGTCGAACGGCGGGACGTACTTTGGCAGTTGGCCGCCCGCGCCGCCGCCGCAGTGTATTGGTTCCATCCGCTCGCGTGGCTTGCTTTGCGGCGCATGCGGCAGGAGCGCGAACGGGCCTGCGACGACCGTGTTTTGTCGCTCGGCGTGCCGGCCGTCGATTATGCGGCGGGACTGGCCGAGTTCGCGGCGGCGATGGTGGGACGGCCGTCGCCGCTCGCTGGCAGCCTGGGCATGGCGGATCAATTGCCGCTGGAAGATCGCGTGCGGTCGATCTTGAATCCTTCACTCGCGCGCCGTCCCGCCTCGCGGCGCGTGCGCGGCCTATTGCTAGCGACGACCGCATGCCTGGTGCTTGTTTTGGGCACGGTCCGGCCCTTCAGCGCGACCCCCTCGCAAGCAGCCGAGGAGCCGAAGGCAAATGTCAAAGCAAATGACAACGATCCGCCCAAGCGCGAGGACAAGCCCGCGGCAGCATCCGCCGAAAAGCTTGCTCCCCAAGCCCTAAGCGTGTCGTGCGCTGATAAAAACAACAAGCCGGTCGCCGGTGCCGAGGTGCATCTCTTTCAGCGCGTCGTGGGAGAGCCCGGGCGCTACAAGCACTTCGGGCCATTTACCTCGGACGAACAAGGACAGGTAACGTGTCCGCGAGCGGTGGTTTACGACGGCAGCGGTCACTTCGACCGCTGGGCTTACGCGCGCGTTTCTGGGCAACTGGTTGGAATAGCGCGGTCGGTCAATTGGAAGGGCCATTCACCCAGCAATTCGGAGTTTCGCGTTCGGCTATTGCCTTCGAGATCCGTGGAAGGGCAGGTGACGGTGCCCGAGGGTTTCGATGTCACACAGGTTACCGTTCGCGTGCAAAACTTGGACATCAAGACCGGAGACGGCGACTTCGACTTTGAATCGTTTCCGCGCTATCTTCCTTTTGCCGGCCTCGACACGGCTCTCTTGGACGTTTTCGAGCGGCGTCCCGACGCACAAGGGCACATTCGTTTCGACGACGTGCCCGTGCGCGGACGCTTGTACCTGCTCACCGAGGCCACCGGGTTGGCCGAAGCTCAATGGCGGAACGAAGACAACGTGTTCGATGAGCCGATTCGACTCATGCCCCCCAAAGAAGGCTTTCTCACGGGCCGTATTTTATCACCCGATGGCAAGCCGGCGGTCGGTATGAAAGTGGCCGCTCGACTCTCGTTCATTCCGGGACGCCAAATCTTCCACTTGTCTACGTTCCGGGCCACGACCGATGAGAACGGCCAGTTCGCTGTTCATGGACTGCCCGAGACGCCGTTTGTGCTGTCCGTCGAAGACCCCAGCCACCAATGGACCGTGAGGCCGCGAGAACGTCTATCCATCGCAACGGGCGAGACGCAGGACATCGCGGTTTCGATGGAAGTTGGCGTTTACGTTTCGGGCCGGGTATTCGATCCCGAGGGCCGGCCCGTGGAAGCAGCGGCCCTCTCGGCGCTGGCGGACACGCAGGAGGGGCCGAGCCTGGCAGACGACATGACCGATCGCCAGGGCCGCTATCGGCTGCTTTTACCTTCGGGTCGCGCCCGGCTGTATTTCAACGCTCTTCCGGATGGCTTTGTCTACCCCAACCCGAACATCATTAATCGGCTCGATATCACGCCAGGGCAAGACGCCATCGAACGGCTCGACTTCACGATTTACCGGAATGCAAACGACGCCCGAGCGGCAGGTGAATCCAAGAGAGTCGCCGCTCGAGCCACCGCAAAACAGGCTGAGCCCGATCCGGCGGTCGCAAAGCGGATAGTGACCATTGCCCAAGAACATGAACGCCGCGAAACGCAGTTCCACACGGAGTTGAGTGCGGCGCAACACGACAATCAGAAAGTCAGGGATGCCAACGATCGTTATTTTGCCGACAAGCGGGAGCGTGCCGGAGATCTGATGTACGTGATCGCGGAGCACGCCGCCGATCCGGCCGCATTCGATGGCGTGCTGCTCCTGGTTGAGAAAATGAACTACTTTCTCGACGACTCGTTGACGGAGATCGTACTCGATCATCACCTGGCCGACCCTCGCATGGGCCGGCTCTGTTTCGCGCTGCGATATCGTGGCGGCGAGGCCTGGGCCGCACGAATCTTGAAGGCCGTTGCGGAGAAGCACCCCGAGGGCAACGTGCGCGGACAGGCGGTGTTCGCTTTGGGCGACTCCTATCGCAATCAAGCATTCCCTTATGGACGCGAGTTGCCCGAGGCGGAACGAGCGGCTCTTTTGGCGGAGGCCGGGCGCTGTTATCAACGAACGGTTGACGAGTTCGCCCAGACGCCCACGCCCGACGGCAAGACGACGTTGGGCGACAAAGCCCGGCACGAATTGACGCGATTAAGGAACTTGTCCGACCTCAAAGTCGGGCGGCCGGCGCCGCCCATCGCGGCCGAGGCGCTCGACGGCAAACCGATGTCGCTGGCCGACTTTCGCGGGCAGGTTGTGCTGCTCGTTTTCTGGGGTTCCTGGTGTGGCCCGTGCATGAAAATGGTGCCGCACGAGCGCGAGCTTGCCCAGCGATACCGCGGAAAACCCTTCGCGCTCGTCGGCGTGAATTGCGGCGACACCCGCGACGTAGCACAAGCGACCATGGAGCAGCACCACATGACCTGGCGCTGTTGGTGGGACGGAGATGAGACGCGCGGCCCCATCGAGACCGACTACGACGTGCCTCATTGGCCGCGGGTGTTCCTCATTGACGCCGACGGCATCATCCGCGCCATCGACCCAGAACCCGATGATCTCGATCGCGCGATCGAAGCGCTGTTGCAGGTTGAGGAGAAGTCATAGGCCGGTCGTACGCAGCGGCCACCCGGTGGCGCGCGCCCCGTGACGCCCACCGTTTTCGTGGTCTTATCAAGGATAGATTTCCAACCGGATCCAGTGACGACGCGCCGTGGCCTGTTGGGGCGAGTTCATCTGCAAGCAGGCGACGGTCGCCCGTCCGCTCGAAGATATGCCGATGATGATTCCGTCTTCGTCCACACGGAAGTGGTCTTCCCAGCGTTGCTGCCGGGGATGAAAGAGTTCGACAACCAAGCCGGAGTCGGGGTCGGCCATCCGCGTGTGATTGCTCTTGGTAACATTGCAAGCGCGGCAGGCCAGTGCGAGGTTCGAGTCGGCCTCCGTTCCTCCAGCCCCAGGCGGTACGATGTGCTCGACTTCAAACGCAAAATTGAAGACCGCCTCAGGTGCGCGGCAATATTCACAACGATGAGCAGCCCGCTGGGCGACGGCGGGATAGCGCGGATTCACTGCTCCAACTCGTTGTTCATGACCGCCGCGCGTCGTCCCGCGGCGGCGACCTCGTCCCGCACAAGTCTCTCGAGTTCAGCTTGTTCAGTCGCTGGCAGTGCCAAATTGGCGTCACGAGCCGCGCGCCACCGAGTCATGAGCTCTTCGAGGCGGGCGCGCTTCTGCTTCGTAAAAAACTCGTCCGCTTGAAGGTTCTGCACTACCACCAGCGTACCCTTCTGATCGGCGGGAAGTTGCGCGGAGAGTGCGTCGAGCGCCTCGCCCGCCGTGTTGCCTACGGACTGTTGCTCACCCGCAACTGCCCGATATCGCACTGCACCACCATCGCCAGGCTCAAGCAAGATTGAAACCCTGGTCATCGTCGCCTCGAAGAGTGCCGGCCCCGTGATTCAAATCTATGATTCTAAGCCCCGGCGGCCCACGCTACAACACTTTCGTTCCAAGGCTACGCGGCTGCGGGCGCCGCGCGCATCACCGGCCCCGGGTTCCACGACCTTACCGGCCGCGGCAAGCACAACCAGGCCTCAATCACCAGCGCCGCCATCATGGCCGCCAAAAAACTCCGCCAAATTTCTTGGATCAAAGGACTCGTGCTCGTCGTGTCGGCGTCGATCCGCGAAAAATCGATCCCGCGAAAGAGCCCCGCCAGCCGCTCGTCGGGCAGCACCTCGGCGCGGTCTTCGCCTTCCGACCGATTCACCGCCACCAGCCCATCGCCGCTACCGTAAACACCCGCCTGATACGCGTACTCGGTCGATAGAACGCTCTCGTCGCCTGTCACGCGCCGCCAATCCGACGTGTCGCCGATCACGCGGCCCGCGGTCATCTGCCGCGCGCCGCCCAGGGCCGCTGCGCCGGCGGCCAATGCCCGCTGCACGGCAACATAGAGCACCACGCCGTCGCCGGCCAGACTCGAGTCGGCCGGGGCCGGCGTGGTCGTACAAAAATAGGCGCCACCGCGGGGTGTGACCGCACGGGCCAGCAGCGGCTGCCCGCCGATGAGTGTGGCCAACGGCGTGACATCGCCCGACAGCGAGCATAACTTGCGGACCTTTAGTTCGCCCACCGGCAGCGCCTGACCGCTTTGCGTATTGGCCAGCAGGTCTTCATCGCCGCGCCAACCGTCGATCGCGCCGGCCGCCGCATCGCTGATTTCTTTCCACGCGCCCCAGCGGACACCGAAGATCTCCGCCTCGCCTGCCTGCCGCGGGGGAAAGAAAATGACCTGACCGCCGCGATCGACCAGCGCTGCGAGTTGCCGGGCCGCCTCGCCCTCGGGCAGCGGCGCTTGCCACAGCACCAGCGCCGTCTTGTCCCACTCGATGGTTGCGATTTGGTCCAGCCCGATCGGCTCTGCCGCGATGCGTTCGGTCGGATCGACCGGCACCGAAGCCGCCAACCGCAATGCCTCGGCCACCGCCGGCTCGTCGGCCACGATCACGCTTCGCTGTTCGTCGGCTTCGCTGAAAACGAAATACGAATCGTTGTCGGCCCGGTTGGCGTCGGCAGGCAGCGACACGCGTCCCCAGCCTTGCGAACGAAGATCGCCGGCCGCTCGATTTATGTCGCCTCGGCCAAGGGGAATGCGATGATCGCGCAGTTCAAATTCGCTGCCGGCAAACTCGGCGTTCACCACCGACTTGACGCCCTCGACCTCGAACTGGATCGGCACGCTGACGGGCCGATCGGTGTTTCCTTCGCGCTCGACCCGCAGCGAAACGAGCAGCTCGGCGCCATCGGTGGTTTCGCGGCGGCGGACTCGGGTCGCCCTGATCGAAAGGTTCGCCGGGGCCGTTCGAGCCAAGGCGAGCAGATGGATGCGCACGCTTTGCGGCAGCGCCGCGAGGCCGCTTCGCAGCGCCTCCCATCGGGCATCGTCGGCGTTCCAATCGTTCGCGCGCAGATCGGAGCAAATCCAGATTTCAGTTCGGCCGGTCTGATTGGCCGCCATGTACTCGCGCGCGGCGGAAAGCATCGCCGGCAAATCGGCCGAGGCGCTGGCCGGGCCGGTTTCGGCAAGCTGTTCGAGCGCCGCGGGCGATTCCAGCTCGCGCGGTTGATTCGTGGTGCTTTCGATGAGAATCCAACGCGACGATCGCAGGTGGCTCATCGCGTCGGCGAGTTGCCGCTTGCCCGCCGCCAGCTTGGTTTGGCCGCTGCCGGAATCTTGTTCGGCCATGCTCGGCGAACGGTCGAGCAACAGGATGGTGGTATCGGCGCCGCCGGCGGTGAGTGCCAGCCAGCCGCCCGCCAAGGGCCGCGCAATCACAAACACCAGGCAGGCGATGGCCAGCACCCGCATCAGCAAAATGAGCCACTGCCGCAGCCGGGCGAACCCCCGCGACATGCGGTTGGCGGCCAGCAGAAACATCATCGCTCCCCAGCGGATCGTCTGGTAACGCCACTGGTTGATCAGATGGATGATGATGGGCAGCGCGGCGACCACCAGTCCTGCTAATAGAATCGGCTCGATAAATCTCATCGTCCGCCTCGCCTGCGCGTGCGACCCACCAGGAACCGCCCCAGCACACTCTCGTAATGTTCATCAATGTTGACGCGATGGTAGTCGACCGCGGTTTCGAGCACGATTTGCTTCATCGCGTCGAGATAGAGCCGCAGGGCGGCCAGGTAGCGCTCGGCGATGGTGTTGGGCTCGGCGAAGATCGGCGCGCCGCCCTCCATGTCGAGAAACCGCATCGGCCGGCGGAAATCGAAATCGAGCTCCAGCGGATCGAGCAGATGGAACACGGCCAGGTCGTGCTTGCGAAACCGCAAATGCTCGAAGGCCCCGCGCAGCAGTTCGGGCTCGACGAAGAGATCGGAGACAATCACCACCAGCGCCCGTTGCCGGACGGTTTCGGCCAGTTCGTGCAACGTATCGGCGAGCTGCGTGGGGCCGCGCGAGCGAGCTACTTGCAAGACGTCGAACACCGCCGACAGATGCGCGGGATTGCGCCGCGGCGGAATCTGCCGCACCACGCCCGCCGCGATGCAGGTCAGCCCCACGGCGTCGCCCTGCTGCAGGGCCAGATAGCCGAGCGTGCCGAGAATGCGTCGGGCGTATTCAAGCTTCGTGGTGCCGCGCGAGCCAAAATCCATCGAGCCGCTGGTGTCGAGCACCAGGCAGCAGCGCAGGTTGGTATCGGCCTCGAACTCTTTGACATAGTAGCGGTCCGACCGGCCGTATGCCCGCCAATCCATCCGCCGCGGATCGTCGCCGGGCACGTACTTGCGATACTCGGCAAACTCGACACTGGAGCCGCGATGCGGGCTTTGGTGTCTGCCCGAAACGGTGCCTTGCATCGGATGCCGCGCGAAGAGCGGGATGCCCGCCAGCCGAGCCAGCACCTGCGGATCGAGAAACTCGCGCGGTTTGCGAAGGACAGACATGACGCGGCTGTTCCGAAGGACGCTGCCCGGCTGCCCTCATTGTGCGGCATGGCAAGGGCCGGTTCAAGCGGTGCGGGGGAAAAGCGATTCGACGAAAAGCTATTGGACCAACGGCGGCGGTGGGCGTATGCTAAACGATAGACCGATGTGGGCCAGTGAAGCGCATTCCTTGGAGCTTCCATCATGCAACGACTCATTGTGAACGACCAGCAGGCGGAAGTCATTCGCGAAGCTCATCGTAAGGTCGAGGTCCGCGACCCGGCCGGGAAGGTCGTCGGATATGTCATCCCGGCTCCCTCGGCGGACGAGATCGCCAAAGTGGAGCAGCGGCTGGCTCGGACGTCGGCCGGACACGTTTCACAGCGAAATTGACGACTGGAAAAAGGCGGCGGTCATGTCATCTATCGTCGTCAGCCAGGGCGAAGCGGACCGGGTTGCTACCGCACAATGTCTGATTGAAGTGTGCGACAACGCGGGCGCGATTTTAGGGTACATCACCCCACCCGTATCCGAAAAAGATATCGCGATCGCGCGATCGCGTATGGGGTCAAAGGGTCCCGGTTCAACAATCGATCAGGTGCTGGAGCATCTCCAATCGCTGGGACAGCAATGATTCGCTTCCACGTCGATTGGTTGCCGGACGCAATTGACGATCTCGCGGAGATTTGGATGCGTGCCGCCAACCGGGCCTCTGTCAACTTTGCATCTGCTATGATCGATCAACGGCTCGCCGAAAGCCCGAGCGAATGGGGTAAGGAGGTCCGCGAAGAGCTTTACGAATTCAATGCGCCTCCGCTGCGAGTCTTGTTCACCATCGACGATGCCAACCACGTCGTAGAAATCTTTCGCGCGTTTCTCTCGTCATCATGAATTACTTCGCGCACGGCCGGTTGTTCACGGACGACGCCTATTTTCTGGCCGGCACGGCGGTGCCCGATTGGCTGAATGTCGTGGCCCGACGGGTCAAGGTGCGGTCGAAGCATGCCCGGCCATTTGCGGACGATGCGGACCCGCGAATGGCGTCGCTCGCCCGCGGCATCGAGCGGCACCATACCGACGACCGCTGGTTCCATGAAACACGGGCTTTTGCCGAACTGTCGTGGCAGTTTGCTGCCCTGGTGCGCGACCGACTGCCGCCCGACGACGGATTGCGGCCTAGCTTCTTGGGCCACATTCTGGTTGAGCTCCTGCTCGATGCCTGCCTGATCGCCGAGCGGCCTGCGGAGTTGGACGCTTATTACCAGGCGCTGCACGGCGTCGATGCAGCCTGGCTCGAGGCCGCCATCGGCCGAATGGCCACGGGCCGACCCGACAGGCTCGCGCACTTTATTCCGTTGTTTCTTAACGAGCGATTCTTGTGGGATTACCTCGACAATGGCAAACTGTGTTACCGGCTGAATCAGGTGTTGCGGCGCGTCGGGCTGCCGCCGTTGCCGCCAGCGTTTGCCGAGCTGCTGCCCGACATGCGACGCGCGGTGGACCAACGGCGCCGTGATCTATTATCATCAATCGCCGTTGGTTGTGACGTTTAGTGTATAATTGTATGTTGGAACTTAAGGTGAGTGGCCCCGTAGTCGTGCAGGTGTTGTCATGCAGCACATAGTTGTGAACCCGGACCAAGCCGAGCTAATACGCAGATCAGGCCGAAGCAGTGTTCAAGTCTTGAATGCCGCGGGAGAGATCGTCGGATACATCACTCCTGCACCTCCGGCGGACGAGGTCGAGCACGTCAAACGGTGGCTTGCCGAAGAACGGGATGACCCGGTCTATTCTACTGCTCAAGTTTTAGAACACCTGCGGTCACTCGATAAGTCATGAGCCGCTACACCGTGGTTTGGCGGCGGCGAGCGAACAACCAGCTCGCCGAACTGTGGCTCGACGCGGACGACCGTTCATCCATTACCGCGGACGCTCATGAGATTGACCGCCGCTTGAGCGAGCAGGCGCCGGAATGGGGCAACGAAATTATTCCCAATCTCCGCTGGATGGAGGTTGGAAAACTACGAGCCTATTTCACGATCACTGAATCGAACCGGCGCGTCGAGGTGGTTGCCGTATTTGCACGGACCACGGACCCGCCCACCGGAGGAACGCCATGAAATTCGGCATGAACATGCTGCTCTGGACCGACACCATCCGCGACGAACACCGCCCGATCATGGAGCGGCTCAAAAAGATGGGTTACGACGGCGTGGAGTTTCCCGTCTTCGACCACGACACCAAAAAATACGCCGAGCTGGGCCGCTGGCTTGACGACCAAGGCTTGGAGCGGACGGTGGTCACCTGCCGAGGGGCCGACGACAACCCGATCAGCCCCGACCGGGTGGCGCGGGCCAAGGGCGTCGAGAACAACCAGCGCACGCTCGACTGCTGCCAGGCGGTGGGCGCGAAGATCATGGCTGGGCCGTTTCACTCGACACTGGGCGGATTCACCGGAGGCGTGCCGACCCCCGACGAATGGAAGTGGGGCGTCGAAAGCATGCGAGCCACCGCCGAGCACGCGGCGAAGTGCGGCGTGACGCTGGCCGTCGAGTACCTGAATCGCTTTGAGTGCTACCTGCTCAACACCGCGGCCGACACGGCCCGCTTCATCCGCGACGTCGGTCACCCCAACTGCCGCATGATGTACGACACATTCCACGCCAATATCGAAGAGAAAGACCTGGCCGAAGCCATTCGTTGCTGCGCCGAGTACACGGTGCATGTGCATCTTTCGGAGAACGACCGCGGCACGCCGGGACGCGGCCATATTCATTGGGATTTGACGTTCGATACCTTGAAGCAGACGGGCTACGACGGTTGGTTTGTGATCGAGGCGTTTGGATTGGCCTTGCCGGCTTTGGCGGCCGCCACCAAAATCTGGCGGCGAATGTTCGAGAGCGAAGAGCAGCTTGCCCGCGACGGCTTGGCATTTATCAAACGCGAGTGGGCTAAGCGGTAAAACTTTGGTAGTCCCGGCCCTTGTGGCCGGCTAGGAAACGGCGTTGCCCGGCATGAGGCCGGGAGCTACCTCGCGTAAATGTCTACATGACCGCATCCGAAACGCCTGCCGGTTCCGACCAGCCCCTCGACCGCGGTCTCTCGCTCTCGGACCTGAGCACGGCCTTCGCCGAGATGTTCACCGTCGGGCAAGATCCGTATGGCGAGCCTTTGCCAACCGTCGGACCGAACGCGTCGGATGAGCCGGCGCCATCCGCCCAGGCCGAGGTCGCGCCGGAAGGCGACCCATGCCCGGTCACGCCGCGGAGCATTTTGGAGGCGATGCTCTTTGTAGGTGCCGCCGACAATCAGCCGCTGGCCAGTGAGCGTGTGGCCGGGCTGATGCGCGGCGTTCGCGCGGCCGAGATCGACGAGCTGGTGCGCGAGCTGAACGAGCAATATCGGGCAGGCGCCTGTCCGTACCAGATTGTCAGCGAGGCGGGCGGCTATCGACTGGTGCTGTCCAACGAGTATCAGCGGTTGCGAGACAAATTCTACGGACGGACTCGGCAGACGCGGCTTTCGCCGGCGGCGATCGAGATTCTGTCGATCATCGCCTACAAGGGACCGCAAACCGCCGACGAGGTCGGACGCGTGCGCGGCCGGCCCTGCGGGGCGCTGTTGTCGCAGTTGGTGCGGCGGCAGTTGCTCTCGGTGGTGCGCGACCCGGCGTCGCCCCGCACCGTGCGTTATCAAACGACGCCGCGATTCTTGCAGCTCTTTCGGCTCGAAAGCCTCGACGATCTGCCACGCAGCCAAGACGCCACGCCTCGATAGATCTCCGACCGGTGGCCTCGAACCGGTTGTGACCTGCTGCTTGCTCTGTAGGGAACGCCCTCCGTGGCGTTCCGTGAGGGCGCGTCCCACCCTACTCCATCCCGATCACTTCGCCCTGGCTGCGGCTGCCGTAAGCCTGCCACACGCGCAAATTCACCGCATCGGTCGCGAATTGCACATGGCCATCGCAGAACAGCGCGTTGACGCCGGTGGGGTGAAAGCTGTGGGCGGTGATGTTGTGAGAGACCAGGTTCCAAACGCTCGGGCCGCGATTGCTCAACGGCACGCCGCCGCGACAGTCGATCTGGGGGTCATTCGGTGCGCGAATGTGGTTGTACATGGCGTGCCCCGGCGCGCCGAAAAACCATTTGCTGCCGCGCCCCTGCTCGAGGCGGTCACCGGGGACGCATTGGCTGGGATAGCTCGTCAGCTCCGGCCCATTCCAGGCGTTGTCGTTGCCGGTGGTGAGCACAAACCCGCGTGTGGGCTCGCCGTTCCAGACGCCCGCGGAGCTTTCACCCATACCCGGCACGGAAAGCGTCGTCTCGCTGATACAGACCGTATCGCTGCTGCCGTCGAGCACGTCGCGCAGCCCGATTGCTGAATTCTCGAAAAAGATGCCCGTCACAGGCACGCCGCCGGGGTTCAGCGGAGAGACGGGAAACGTAGTGCCCGTATTCATGGGATAGTTGTGTACCTCAAATCCGGGCTGAATGATGCGGTAGCTATCGCTGGGGCATCGCAGCACCGGCATCGGCTGCATTCGCGCCGCGTCGTTCACACCGGGCCAAAGGGGATCGGGCGAATCGGAATTCGCCAGCAGATTGAAGTTTGCCTGCGCGTTGGCAGCTTCCAGGTACGGCAACAAGAAGATGTAGACCGAATAGCAGCGGCCCTGGTTCGGCACCGTCTCGCAACGCAGCCGGCCGGGCGGAAACGTGTTGAGGGCCGAGTGGTAACTTTGCAGGGCGACGCCGATCTGCTTCAGATGATTGTTGCAGTCCGCGCGGCGGGCCGACTCGCGCGCGGCCTGCACGGCGGGCAAGAGCAACGCCACGAGTAAACCGATGATGGCGATGACCACCAAGAATTCGACCAGCGTAAACGCGCGGCGTTGTGACATGGCGAGGCGATTGTCTTTTCTGTAGGTGTATTGTGGGCCGAGCGAAGCGAGTCCCACCATGGGGCGGTGGTGCTTAAGCGGTTCGCGGGCTGTAGGGAAC
>DATFDL010000168.1:0-5361 GCA_035252155.1 Pirellulales bacterium
GTTCCCTACAGAGGCTGCGGCCATTTCACACTTTCAACTTCAAACTTCCAACTTCACACTTCAAACTTCTAATTCGCACTACCGATCCAACTGCGCAAAATGTTGGCCGCCATGTCCGGGTCTTCGCGCACCAGATCGGCCAGCTCTTCGCGCAACGACTGCCCCTGGCCGGTGCGCCGCTTCAGCCGGCTGGGGGCTTTTACTTCGGGCTCTTCGACGCTCGCTTCGGCGGGCTTTTCTGGTTCAGGCGGCGGTAACGGCAGGTCGGGCAACGCCGCGGGCCCCGGCGCCGAGCGCACCATCGACCGCAGCATCACGAGACTAAACAGCCCAAGCCCCACCATGCCCAGCGTGCTCCAGTTCTCTACCAGCCAACCGGCCGCGACCTGGCCCACGGCTGGCTCGGGGATTTCGCCCATTAACACCGGTTGGAAAGTCGTCACGGTGATCATGGGCCGCGTATCGGTAGTCGCGTCGGGCTCTGGTATGAGATAGGAAACCGTGTTTTTGATTTTGGTGATCTGCTCTTCTTCAATTTTGGCCAACGCCTTCTGATCGACCGGCGGCTCGGGCGAGCCAGGCGGCGCGGGATTTTGCTTGCGCCAGAGCTGCTCGAGATAGCTGCTGGGAATGCCGACGGCCACGCGCACCCGCGTGGGAGTCAGGCCCGCGCGGTCGGTGGTCGTCAGGTCGGTCGAAACATCGCTCTGCTCGGTGAGCGTGGTGTGCTCTTTGTCGGTGTGCGAGCTTTTGCCGGCCTGGCCTAACTGCGCCGGCGAATTGGCCCGCGGTTGCTGGGCCTGCAAGCCGGGCTGGCCGGCCGGGCCGCCGCTGTCGCTGGAGTTCGTCTCGCTCTCTTCGCTGTGATTGATGGGCACCGCTTTCGGATCGACCTTCCGGGTTTGTTGACGCCGCCGCAATTCGGGGTCGATCTCGACGTCGGCCGTCACGATTACGCCCGGCACAAACGACAGCGCCTGGCGGACTTTGCCTTCGTATTCTTCCAGATAGTGCTTGCGATGGCTTACGTAGGGATCGTCGAGCACGTCGGGGGCGCCGTCGCTGCCACCGGCGTTGTAGGCCCGGCCCAGATTGGCATCGATCACGGTGACGCGTTCCGGTTCCAGCCCCGGAATCGCCCGCGCCACCAGGTAGCGGATGGCGGGAATTTTGTCCGACCCAAGCGGCCCCGTGCCCAGAGGCTTTACCATCACCGAGGCGGTCGTATGCGTCTCCGGACGCAGGCCGCCCTTTTTGTCCGTGGCGTAATTGACCGTCGCCCTTTCGATGCCCTTCATCTCACGGATGATCTTCGACAGGTCTTGCTGCAGCGCCACCTTCATCATCATGGCTTGCTGCTCGCGGCTGGTGAATGGGCCGGGCTTGGTCACGGCGCTAGCCAGATACGAGCCGAACGCGGCGGGCATGGCGCCGGCGTCGGCCAAGGCGGCCAGGTACTTGGCCTTTTGCCCCCGCGGCACGCGAATGCGGCCGCCTTCGATCTCGAAGTTGCTCAGCCCCGCCTCGCCAAACGCGGCCTGCATGGCCGTCAGCTCTTCCGTCGAGAAGTGCTGGCCTTCGAGCAGATAAGCGTCGCCGCCCGACACCTGATGGTTGAACAAATAGCCCACGCTGACCACGACCAGCACCAGCAGCAGCCCAGTGGTGATCCGGGCAGCCGGCGTCATCGAGCCGAATAACTCGGCAACTTGCCCGTAAGCCTTATTCAAAAAATCCATCGACTATACCCGGATGTTTTGCACTTCTTGATAGGCCGAGACCAGCTTGTTGCGGACTTGCATCATCATGCGAAACGCCAGATCGGCTTTTTGCACAGCGGTGAAGACCTCGGCCGGGCTGACATCGCCGCCGGTCGCCAGGTGCTCGACGGCGCGGTTGGCGTCTTGCTGCATCGAGTTGACCTGGTCGATCGAGTCGAGCAAGAAGTTTTTGAACGAACCCGCGTCGGCCGACGCGCCCGCCGCCTGCGGCTTGCCCGCGACAGACGGCTGCAAGGCCGGCGGTACATGGATGCTTGGGATTGCTGACACGATAACTCCTCTTCAGTAGGTCAGGCTCGCTAGCCTGACGTCCGTCGCGTCGATCAGTTCCCGCCCGACTCGCATCAGGCGGGTAAACCCGACCTATGCGAGAATGCGAAGCGTCTGTTGCACCATTTCCTTGGTGGCGTCGATCACGCCCAGGTTGGCCTCGTAGGCCCGGGTGGTTTCGAGCGCGTCGGTGAATTCGCTCATCAGGTCGATGTTCGGATAGGCGACGTAGCCGGTATGCGGGCCTTGTTTCATGGCGTCGGGGTGTCCGGGCTGATACTTCCAGCGCGGTTCGACGTCGGCGATTTGCACCGAACCGACTTTGACGCCCGCCGAGCCGTACGGGCCGCGCACGGTTTCGTCGGTCTCGAAGATGGTATATCGCGGTTGATAGGCCTGCGGTTCTCCCGCTTCGTTGTGCGTCGTTGAGAGATTGGCGATGTTGTTGGCGATGGCCGTCAGCCGCGTCCGCTGGGCCGTCAAAGCGCTGGAACTGATGTCGAGGGCTGTGATCATAGGGCCGCCTTTCTGTAGGGAACGCCCTCCGTGGCGTTCCGTGAGCTGCGATTCGACGTCGCGCCACCCCTCGCGGAATCCCGGCGCGCCGGGAGAGGGCGTTCCCTACAGACGTCGAATGGTCGATTATGCTCTTTCACTAATCGCCGCTCCCAACAACTGCAACTGGTTGTTCATCATGGTCATGGCCAGGTCGTGCTGCATTTGGTTCTTGGCAATCTCCATGATCTGCTGTTCCAGACCCACGTTGGCGTCGTCGTGCCGAACGATGCTTTGCAGGCCGTTGCGTACCGCGACGAACGGGTTCTGCGGGCTGACCGGGCCGCTGAGCGAACGCGGGCTGCCTTGATCGCGAGCATGAATCGCATCGCGCAGGCTGGCCTCGAACTTTTCCGTCGAGAGATCGCGCGTCCGATAGCCCGGTGTATCGAGATTCGCCAGGTTGCCCGCCAGAATCTGGTGTCGCGTCTGGGCGAAATTGACTACCTGCTCCAGCACGGGGATGGTGGTCGAGTTGAACAGATCGGCGAACATCAAGTGAGCTTCCTTGCTCGATTGGCTGCGGACGTGCTTTTTGTTGAAGCAAGCGCGGTGCCAAGTCCGATAATGACGCGGCCGCCCAGTGCCATTCGGTGCCGCTCGGAAGGCGTAACCTATTGCGGCTTGTGGTTTTTCAACCTATCTGCTCGCGGCAATTCCGCCGCCGCTGTTCGAGCGGCCGTGCATGGCCGCGCCGGCGAATCGGCAATTTCTGCCGATCGCGTTGCGCAGTTTCTGCCGAACGGCGTGTTACAATCGGGTCGCACTTTGACCCGCCGCCGCGCCGCAAGCGAGCCAGCCCCCATGCGCCAGAAGCTTCGAGCATTCACGCGGTATTGCCCGCGGGTATTGACGCTCGTCGTATGCCTCATCGTCGGGGCGCTGATTGCGCTGGCCAATCTTAACCGCGATACACGCAGCCGGCGCTTCGACGCCGAGACTTTCTTCCAAGGACTGAATTTTGACATTCGCGACCAGAACGACGGGTTTGATGCCAAGGGGGGCGGAAACGGATTGGTGGTCTCTTGGAATACCAACATGGATCGACAACAGCGTATTGATTGAGCGTTGGGGGCCAAGATGGCCCGACGTTGCTGGCGCCGATCGATATTGCCGGCGCATCGTAGGAGTCGTGTTAAGCAAAGGGTGGGATCCGAAACAGGACCAGGAACACCACGAATGTCTGATCCGGCTGAAACGGCTGCCGGACCTGCAATTTCTTAGCACCCTACCGCAATAAAATTCGCGCGAGCTGGCCGGGAGGAAGATCGGGCACGAGTAGGCGGTCGGGGCAACCGGCGAAGCGCAAAAGGGCCTCGGCCGCTAAATAGCCGCTGCGGACGGCGCCTTCCATCGTGCTGGGCCAGCCGGTGCGCGTCCAATCGCCGGCCAACGTCAGGTTGGCGATCGCCGTTTGCTGCGAGGGACGATATCGCTCGATGCCCGGCCGCACCGAAAAGACCGCCGCTTGCTCCGTTACCATCCGTGAATGCAAAAGCCGAGCTACTCGTGCCGCCGGCCAGATTTCGCCCAGCTCGGCGACAATTTCGCCGATTACTTCTTGCCGGGCTCGGCCGGCCAGAGTGCGCGAAGCGCTGATGACCACCTGGTAGTAATGCCCGGCGGGTGAAGCACCTTCGGCCCCCGGAGGATGGCCTTCCAGGCCGTCTGTGCCGACCGTGGACGGCCTGGAAGGCCATCTTCCACTTCCTCCATCGCCGGCGGTGTTTCGATAGCCGCGATTGAACAGCCACTGGCTTAACCGACCTATCAACACCGCATGCGGCAGCGGCGTGATCTCGCGGTCGAACCACAAGTGGACGCCGGTGATCGGCGCCGATTCGATCTGATCGGTCGTCGCCAATTCGGGCAGTAATGCCGCCAACTCTTCATCAAACAATTCGCGCACGCGTCGCCATGGAAGAGCAACAACAGCGGCGTCTACCGCCGTGCGGGCGTCGTCGGATACTACGATGGCCGAAACCGCCGCGGCGGCGCCTTCGACTCGCCGCACCGCCGTGCCCAAGTGCACCGTCACTCCGTGCTCGGCAAGCCAGGCTTCCAATCGTCGGCCGTAGAGCTCGCTCAGCGGCACTTGCGGAATGTCGATTTGATACGCCTGCCGCGCGGCTAGAAAACCATCGACAAATACCTTGCGGGCGTGCGCCAGCGACGCCCGATCGAGCTCTTCGCCCAGCGCGCTCACCAGCACCACCGACCAAAACCGCTCGATCGCCGCGGCCGATTGATGTTGGTCACGCAGCCACTCGCCGACCGTCGGCTGACCGCGATCATCTGCGATTTTCAGGCGGGCCAATCGCCACAACGCCCGAGCGATGCTCAGCCGATCCGATACCGAAAGATAGCCGAGCCGCAGCAGCGACGGCCCCAAATGCAGCGGCGCCGGCAAGCACGGGCTGGCCGCCAGGCGATAGCAGCCGCCCTTTGGCCCGAAAAAATGCAGCACGCAGTCGCGGCGGAACAGCTCTGCCAGGCCGGTGCGGCGGCAGAAATCGACCAGATTGGTGCAGCAGGCCATGCCCACGTGCTGGCAATGGTCGATCCAATGATCGACCGAGGGATCGTAAAAACTGCCGGCCCGGCCGCCCAATTGCCGCCGGGCTTCGAACAGCTCGATTTGCCAGCCGCGCCCGCTCAGGCCCACCGCCGCCGCCAGGCCCGCCAGCCCGCCGCCGACGATGGCGATCTTCATCGCGGCATCGCCCCCATCGGCGGCGGCGTGGGGTGTGCCGAG
>DATFDL010000169.1:0-2901 GCA_035252155.1 Pirellulales bacterium
CGCAGGGCGGCGTGGCGAATCAGATCGTGATCGAACCGCACGACGCGCGTTTCGATCGGCAGCCGGTCGGCGGGAGGCGTTTCGAGATTCGAGATGTCGCGCAGCCCCAGCAGCGACATGTGCAGCGTGCGTGGAATGGGCGTGGCCGTGAGCGTCATCACGTCGACCATCTGGCGATACGCCTTCAGCCGCTCTTTGACGGCCACGCCGAATCGCTGTTCTTCGTCGATGACCACCAATCCCAGGTTGTTGAATTGAATGTCGGCTTGGGCCAGCCGGTGCGTGCCGATCACCACGTCGATTGAGCCCTCGGCCAAGCCCTGCACGATTTTTTTCTGCTCGGTCGCGGTGCAGAAGCGGCTGAGCACGGCGATTTCAAAGGGAAACTCGGCCATGCGGCCGCGAAACGTGCGGCCATGCTGTTCGGCCAGCACCGTGGTGGGCACCAGCACCGCCACCTGATAGCCGGCGTCGATGGCCTTGAACGCAGCCCGCATGGCCAGCTCGGTCTTGCCGTAGCCCACGTCGCCGCAGATCAGCCGGTCCATCGGCTGTGAATGCTGCATGTCGCGTTTGATGGCGGCGATGCCCGTCAGTTGATCGGGCGTTTCCATGTAGGGAAACAACGCATCGAACTCGCGTTGCCATTCGCTGTCGGGCGGAAAGCTGATGCCGTGGCGCGAGGCTCGGGCGGCCTGCATTTCGAGCATCTCGGCGGCCAGGTCGGTAACGGCGGCCTCGGCGGCCTTTTTGTGCCGCAGCCAGGTCTGGCCGCCGATGCGGGCCAGCGTGGGCCGGCTTTTTTGGCCGCCCACGTATTTCTGCACCAGCTCGATCTTCGAGCTGGGCACATAGATCTTGGTGCCGCCGTGATACTCGATCTCCAGGTGCTCGTCGCCCTCGCCCTCTTCGCCCAGCAACTTCAGGCCGCGGTATCGGCCAATGCCGTGAGCCAAATGCACGACAAAATCGCCCTCGCGCAGCTCCAAAAAGCTGTCGATCACGCGACCCAGACGCCGCCGCGAGGGGCGGCTCAGGTCGGCCCGATGAAACAGCTCGTTGCCGCTGACCAGCACCACGCGTTCGATGACCAGCCGAAAACCCGCCCGCAAACGTCCCAGCGGAAAGTGCAGCTTGCCCGCCGACGCCAATCGCGTCCCTTCAAAAATCTCGCCCAACCGTTTGGCTTCGGCTTCGGCCTGGCAGACGACGAACACTTCCTGCCCTTCGCCGGCGGTTTCCAGCTCGCCGCGCACTTTGGCGATGTCGCCGCTGAACCGCTCGACCGATTCGATCTTCAGCCGGCAGGTGGTCTCCATCGAGCCGATCGAGATACTGCTGGCCGTGACCGAGGGAAAGTGGTAGAGGCGTTCGAGGACGTCGTCGAGCGCGTGAGCTTCGGGACTGGGTGCGACGGGCTCGGGGCTCGGGGCTCGGGATTCGGGGCTTGGGGCTGGGGACGAGCTATTACTCCCTCTCCCTCTGGGAGAGGGCTGGGGTGAGGGTTCGCCCGGCTCCAGCCGCTGCAAATAGTGCCGGCCTTCCTCGCGCAATTGCGATGGTTCAACCAACAGCACCCAACTTCCCTCGGGCAGGTACGAACTGAAGTATTCACTGCCGCCGGTAGTTGGCGCCATCACGGTCAATTCGACCGCATCGAGCGCCGCCAGGCTGCGCTGGCTGGCCACCTCGAACCGCCGGATCGATTCGATCTGATCGCCGAACAGCTCGACGCGCACGGGGTCGTACCAGTCGGGCGCGAAGAGATCGACGATTCCGCCGCGGCTGGAAAATTCGCCCGGCAACTGCACGGCGCTGGTGTTCTGAAATCCCTGCTCGACCAGCCAGCGGGCCAACATCTCGACGTCGACGCTGTCGCCCACCGCCAGCCGCCGCGTCTGCCGGGCGATGGCCTTGCGCTCGGGCACCGGCTGCAACAGCGCCTGAATGCTGGCGACGATCAGCCGGGGCGGCTCGTCGCTGTCGAGCGACTTGAGCAGCCGCAGCCGATCGCCAAAGGTTTCGTCGTCGACGCTGCGTTCGCCGGAGGTCGATTCCCAGGCGGGCAACCGCTCGGGCCGCTCGGGCGTGAACAGCGCCAGATCGTCGCAGAAATCGTCGAGATCGCTGGGCTGGGGGCAGACAACCAGCAGTGGTCCGGGGGCGTGCCGAGCCAGCGCGGCCACCACCAGCGCGCAGCTCGATCCCCAGACTCCGTCGAGCGTGGCGCCATGCCCGGCGTGCAGACTGGCCACGACTTCGGCGAAGCCTTCGGCGGCGTCCAACCGCTCGGCCAGTTGCATCAACGGGCCGGCGTCGGTCACGAGCTGTTCGGCCTGCGCCATGTGTACCTGCAGGGTACAGGGAACAGGGCACACGAGGGAAGTGCGGAATTCGGAGTGCGGAATTCGGAGTTTCGCACACGCGGTGGTTTCGCATGGCGAAGGTAGCTCCCGGCCTTGTGCCGGGCGGTTCTGAGGTCGGTCTCGGCGGCGTCCGATATCCCGCACCGGACGCCGGCTTGGCAACCGACGACGGGCAAAATCTGCTTGCTTGCGGAAAACAAGGCCCACCTTCGTCTGGTACTCGTCGCAACTTCTTCGTGCCTCGCCGTTTGTTACGACGCCTCTGTCCATCAGTCTTTGCTTATGCAAGCGCATCTGTCCCTGACCCCCGACCCCTGAATCCTGACCCCTGTGTCCCTCTCTCCGCATTGTCCCCGAAAACTGGCTTGGTCGGTTTCCGCCGCCAAACGTGCGTATTGCTAATGATCGCAAGATGCACGTTGGGACATGTCCCAAAACGCATATCCCTGAAGTAGCTTGGTGCGTATTTGTTCCGATCCACGGAAGAACGCCATGCCGCCGGCTTGCCCGGCTGGTTGCTGACGCTGGTTTCTAA
>DATFDL010000170.1:0-2492 GCA_035252155.1 Pirellulales bacterium
CTGCGATTCGGCCCGGCCCCGCCCCTCGCGGAACGGCACGGAGTCCGTTCCCTACAGACCGCGGAGCAGTCGCAGCCGTAGGGTGGGACGAGCTTGCGAGTCCCACCTTTCGGCGTGCGCCACGCGCACGCGCCAGATTGAGCCAAAGGTGGGACTCGTGTCACTCGTCCCACCCTATGGCCTGTTGGCGGCGCTACGTCGCTGAATCGACAATCGCCAGATTCGGGGCGATCTCGGCCAGTTGCCGGCCGAGATAACGCACCACGTGCCCGGCCGTGGTCATGCGGCGCACGCGGGCGACCATCTTGGCGGCCTGGGCCTGGCTGAGATGGTTGGTCAACTCTTTCATGATCGGAATAAAGGCCGGGCTCATGCTGAAGCTGCGCAGCCCCATGCCGAACAACAACAAAAACGCCCGCGGCGCGGCGGCCATCTCGCCACAGAGGGTCACCGGTTTGCCCGCCGCCAGGCAGGCGTGAATCGTCTGAAAGAGCACCTCGATCACCGCCGGACTGAGCGGCTGGCAAAGATGGCTCACGCGCGGGTTGTCGCGGTCGGCTGCCATCAAATACTGCACCAGGTCGTTCGAGCCGATCGAGACGAAGTCGGCCACCTCGAGCAGCAGGTCGATGGCCACGGCCGCCGCGGGCACTTCGACCATCAGCCCGGTCGGCACCTCGCCGTAGGCGTGCCCCTCGGCCTCCAACTGCCGGCAGGCTTTGCGCACCAGCGTTCGCACGCGGCGCATCTCGTCGAGCGTGGTGATCATGGGGAACATCAGCCGCACACGCTTTTGCGGGCCGTCGTCGGGGGCGGCGGCCCGCAGCACCGCCCGAATCTGCGTCAGAAAAAACGCCGGATGCTCGAACGACAAGCGAATCGACCGCCAGCCCATGAACGGATTGCGTTCGCGCTGCAGGCCGAGATAGCGCATCTTTTTGTCGCCGCCGACGTCGAGCGTGCGGAAGGTGATTCGCCGCCCCGGGCTGGCGGCGATCGCCGCCCGATAGGCCGCCACCTGCTCTTCTTCGTCGGGCACGTCGGCGTGCGTCAGAAACAGATACTCGGTGCGATAGAGTCCCACGCCCGACGCCCCCATCGCCGCGGCGGCCCGCGCGTCGCCGAGGTTGCTGATGTTGGCGAGCAACTCAACTTGCTGCCCGTCGGCCGAGACGGCGGGCTGGTCGCGGTTCTCGGCAAGCTGGTCTTTCAGATCGACAAACTCGCGTTGCAACCGGCGGAAGGCTCGCTGCGTCTCGAGATCGGGATGGATAAAGACGCATCCTTCGCGGCCGTCGACCACCAGCAGATCGCCGTCGGCCACGTCGCCCAGCACGCCGGCCACGCCCGACACGCAGGGAATGCCGTGGCCGCGGGCCAAGATCGCCGCGTGACTGGTGCGGCCGCCGGCCTGCGTGACGATGCCCGCCACCTGGCGCTTGCCCAGCGTGACCACGTGCGAAGGCACCAGATCGTTGGCCACCAAGATCACCGGGCCGTCTTCGGCGACAACCTGCGGCTCGGCAACTTGAGCCAGATGGCCGGTGAGGCGGATGACCACGTCGCGCACGTCGGCCAGCCGCTCGCGCAGATATTCGTCGCTGGTGCGTTCGAAGAGCGAAGTATACTCGTCGAGCAGGCGGCGCAGCGCGGCCTGGGCATTCTGGCGCGAATCGACGATCCACGACCGCACCTTGGCCGTGAAGGCCGGATCGTGCAAGATCGACTCGTGAACCTGAAACACCGCCGCCGCTCGTTCGCCAAGCTGCTGGCGCACCTTGTGGTGCAGGGCCTGCAAGTCGTCGACGGCCCGCTGCCGGGCCTGGTCGTACCGGGCGATCTCGGCCAGAGCGGCGGCATCGTCCAGGGGTTCGCTATCTTCGCCGACGAACAAATCGTGAATGCAGTGGGCCTTGCCGACGGCCACGCCCGGCGCAACGGCCACCCCGTGCCGCACGAGCTGCGGGCCGCGATGCGTGCCGCGCGGAGCTGGCGGCGGTTCATCTGCTTCGGTTTGAGAAGGCCGCGACCGGCGGCCGCGTGACTTGCTCATGTGACGTGAGGGGGAAAGCCGATTTGATCCGCTTCGCTCATTTATACCGTTGTAGGTCAGGCTTTCCAGCCTGACGTCCGGGTTACGACCGATTGCGCGGCCGGTAGCTCGGGGCCTTGTGCCCCGCTGTTGCGGCCTCGAGCCGGCCACAAGGGCCGGGACTACCGTGCGGCGCCTGCACATTTCGTCAGGCTAGAAAAGGGTGGGACGAGTGAAACGAGTCCCCATGCGCATCAAGTTAAGGTGATTCTAACCCAAACATCTGTAGGGAACGCCCTCCGTGGCAATCCCGTTCGGCACGACATTTTATCCGTTCCTTAGGGGATAGGGTACGGCGAGATGATAGTTTGTTTTGAGATCTGTGGAGGTTCGTTGCTCCGTCTGGTGGCCGCTGCACGTCGTCCAGTGCGCAGCGTCAAGGTCCACGAATCGCGGCAAC
>DATFDL010000171.1:0-2639 GCA_035252155.1 Pirellulales bacterium
CCTCTGTAGGGAACGCCCTCCGTGGCGTTCCGCGGTGGGTGAGTTGACGTCGAATCGCAGTTCACGGAACGCCACGGAGGGCGTTCCCTACAGACGTCGACGGGGACATTACCGGTTTGGATTTCAAAACCGTTCAGAGCCACTTATTTCCCCACCTGCCACTCCAAAATCCCACCCGAGAATTCCGGCCGCAACTTCGCTTCCAGCCGCAGGCCGCGGGTGGTGACCGGCTCGATCTCGACGCGGTTCAGTCGGTCCAATTCGGTCGCATACTTCTGCCCGTCTTTCAACACCACTGGTTTCCACTCTTTGCCGTCGAGCCACAGTAGCCGCCAGCTCTCGGGCACGTGACATTGACCGCGGCCGGTGTCGTCGAACCAATAGACAGCGACAGATGAAATCTTCCGCGGCTTCTCGAAACGATAGCTCACCCATTCGTCGCTGCCGCGATTAGGCCACCAGGTCATGCGCGCTACGCCGTGGTCACCCGACGAGGTCGGCAGCACGCCGTCGGCCAGCGCCGCCACTGTGTCATTCGACCAGCAGTGCGATGCGGTCACACGAATGCCGCCGACGGTCTCGCCTTCGAGGCCGGGCACCTCGGCCAGCTCAGGCGTCTCAGGCAGCCAGACCACCATCTCGCCCGGTGCGCGATTGTCCCAGGCGTAGTACGGCACGGCTTTGAGCTTCACCGTCTCGGTGCGGCGGCGGTCGTCGTCGGCCGTTACCCGCAGCGCATCGCCCTGAACAACCGTCACGCCGCCCAGCAGGTCCGGCTCGAACGACGCCGACAGCTTCGCCTCTCGCGGCAGGCAGAGATCTCGCACATGGCCGTCGTTATCGACGCCCTCCAGGCAGTAGACGATCGGCCCGCGCTGCAAGGCCACGCGCCCCACATCGGCCTTGACGTGCGGATCGGCATAGACCCGCTCGACCGGCATCGCCAGATCGATCGTTACTCGATCGCCGCGGCGCCAGGCGCGGCTGATGGTCAGGTAGCCCGATTGCGGTTGCGACGACGACAGCTTCTCGCCATTGATACTCGCCGTCGCCTCATGACACCAGCCGGGCACGCGCAGCTTCAGGTCGAAAGCCATGTCCTTAGTCGGTTCAAGCGTCATCTCGATCCGCCCGTCCCACGGATAGCGAGTCTCTTGCGTCACCTTGACGTCGCCCCCGGCCAGCGCCACCTCGGCGGTGCCGCCCATGTAAAGCACGGTCCATAACTCGTTGCCGCGGGTGGCGTAGGCCCGTTCGCCCATGCCGGGTATGTAGCGGACAATGTTCGTCGGGCAGCACGAACAATCGAACCACGGCACGCGATGATGGCGGCCCTTACTGCCCAACGGATTGACATAGAAAAAGCGGTCGCCGGTGATCGACACGCCCGACAGCAAGCCATTGTAGACTTCGCGCTCCAGCACGTCGGCGTATTTGCCATCGCCGGTCATCAAAAACAGCCGATGGTTCCAGAGCGCCATGCCGATGGCCGCGCACGTTTCGGCGTAGGCCGAATCGTTGGGTAGGTCATACGGCACCGTAAAGCCTTCGTTGCCGGCCGAGGGGCCGATGCCGCCGGTCACGTACATCTTGCGCTGCACCACGTCGTGCCAGATGGCCCCAAGCGAATCGAGCAAACCCTCGTCGCCGGTGGCGGCGGCCACGTCGGCCATGGCGGCATACAGATACATGGCCCGCACGGCGTGGCCCGTCACTTCACGTTGCTGGCGGACGGGTTTGTGATCTTGAGCATATTCACCAAACAGCCGCCGGCCGTCGTCGCTGCCGCGCATGTCGAGAAAGAACCGGGCCAGCTCGAGATACCGCCGCTCGCCGGTCGCGCGCCACAACTTGACCAGAGCCAGCTCCAGTTCCTCGTGCCCCGGCGTATCGTGCCGCTTATCACGCCCAAAGACCGAGTCGATGTGGTTGGCCAGCCGCGTGGCGACCTGCAGCAACTTGTCTTTGCCGGTCGCCTGGTGATAAGCGACGGCCGCTTCGATCAGGTGCCCGGCGCAGTAGAGCTCGTGGCCGTATTGAATATTGACCCAGCGGGATTGCGGCTCGACCAGCGTATAGTAGGTGTTCAAATAGCCGTCGGACTGCTGCGCCGCGGCGATTTGGTCGACGATGGCGTCGGTCTGCTTTTCAAGCTCGGCATCGCGATGGCTGGTCAGGGCGTAGGCGATGCCCTCGATCATCTTGTAGACATCGGAATCGTTGAACAGCAGGCCCTCGTGCTTGCCGGCCGTCAGTTTGCCGGCCACGGCGAAGTTTTTGATTCGCCCGGTCACCTGGCACTGGTGCAGGTTAGCCTCGATGGTAGCCGTGCGGTTGGTTTCGATTTTTGGACTCCAAAACCGGTCGTCGACACGGACCTTTTGGAACGGCACGGCGGCCAGCGGCGGCTCAGCAGCCCTACCGGCGCTGACCAGCAGCGCGACCATCGTGAATGAGAAAATCAGTCGAGTAGAGTTCATGTTTGGGCAAGAGCGAAGAGCTTTGGGTCGAAACGAGTGGAAGGCAACCCTATCATAACAATCGGGGCGCGCGTTTGCTCGTCATCTGGGAAAAGCCTTGGCCGGTCGATCAGCTTAAAACGTACGGGGAATTGGCCTAGCACTCGGCTCTGCTGGGCT
>DATFDL010000172.1:0-9356 GCA_035252155.1 Pirellulales bacterium
CTTCAATTTCGGTCCAGGGCCATACCAGCGGCTTGAGCTTTTGCGGCTTGGCCGGCACGCGTTCGAGAAGCTTTTCGATCTTTTCAAAACGGCCGTTCACCGGCGCATCGAGCAATTCATCGGGATCGGTTTCATATTGGCCGATTCGCAGGCCGACTAGCGCGACTCGCAAGTCTTCGTCGTCGAGCGCGTCGGACAGCGCCGCTGAAGCAAGGTCGAGATCGAGATTCGCCAGGTGCCGCGCCGCAATGTAGCGCATTTCGACCGACTTGGCGCGAAGCAGCTTTTGCGCGGGTTCGATCGAGGCCACGGCATTGTCGGCCGCCAGACACCACAAAGCCAGAAACGCGGCTTGGGGATCCTTGCCTCGCAGCGCCGCCGCGCACGCCTCGGGTGAGTCGAGAAATTCGACGATCTGTGCGAGCATTTTCTTAACGATGCCCGCGCTGGCCGCCGCCCAGAGATGCCCGAACCAGACGTCGATGGCCCGCACCGTGGCGCTGAACCGCAACAAATCGTGATCCAGAATGAGCCGCAGCATGCGGCGGAACGCCTGCGGGTGGGCCATGTCAATGGTTTCGAGGATGGCCTGCCGCAACCCCTCTTGCCGCTGCGCCGCCAGCAATGTTTTTTCGATCAGTTCCCAGCCTTCAGCTCGGTCGGCGAGCAAGAAGGCTTCGGTGATGTGGCGGCCCATCGCGCCAATTTCGTGCTGGTTGGTGAGCGACTGCCGCAGAACCTCAAAGACTTCATCGGCGCCATCGCCCGGCCGCGCCAGTGCGGCGGCCAACAAGATACCGATTTCATGGGTCAACGCGCCAGGATGATAATAAATGATGTCGCGCCGGCCGAGATGCGGCGCCCAGGCGGCCAGCCAAGGCAATGTGAGCAACTCCGGCGAATACGACTTGGCGAATGACGCCATGGTTTGCAACCAGTCGAAGCGGCACTCGGCGGTAACTTGCGGATGCGCCGGGGCTCGAAAGGCTTTGCTCGCATATCCGCGCTGGTACGGAATCGTCTTCAAGAGCTGCCACGCGCCTTCCATGGCGTTGGCCAGCCGTGGCGAGAGCACCCCGAACAACGCTGCACGGTCGTTTGGGGACAACCGATCGAAATCGATGACCGCCTGCCGCTGCCGCCGCGCAGCGGACCGCAGATCGAGCTCTTTTGCCGCCTCGCCATCGCACCTGCAGAAGATCTTACCAATGTCCCGAATCCGCGGCGGGAGCGAGTTCACGCCTGCCGCGATGCGGTCTTCCGATTCCGGCAGGCACCACTCATCGAGCCGGGATTTCGCTTGTTCGGGCTTGAGCATTTCTTCAACCTCCCGCCAACAGGGTGAGCCGAACGAACGCAATCTGACTATCGGGTTGAATGTGGATTTCGCGATCGATCTCGCGGTGGTCCTCGCCGTCGATCACGACCAGAAACAGTCCGTCCTCAAACGCCTGGCAAGCCGTGGCGACCGCCTCGTCGTCGTCGACCGGCTGCGGCGGCACGTCGCTGCCGCCCGCTTCGACCTTGCCTTTCTCCGCCGCTTCGGCGATTTGACGCGCGGTGAGGGCGCGAAAGACTCGGCGTTCGTCCTGCCGCTGGCGAAATGCCTGCACTTCGCCGCGGACAACGCGCCCAATAAGGTCGCGCAATGTCAGGCCGCCCTCGTCACGCCATTCGGGAGGGAACGGAATCGACCAATCGGCAAACAGCGGCTTGCGCGAACCGATCGCCTTGCCGCTAATGGTAAGAGATGACATGACCGCCTCGCGAAAAGAACCCGAGACTTATCAACCGACCAAGAGATGGCGATTGTAAGGCTTGCCTAGGTATAAAAGCAAACTTATGCAATCCCCAGGATTTCGCAGCCGTCTTCGTAGCTCTTTTCAAGCTCAAGCGGCACCGCCAGATTGTCGGCCAGCCAGAGGGGCATCGTTGGCAAAACAGCGCCAAGATCCAGCGAATGCAGCCAGCTTTCCAGCACCCAGTCATCGGCCTGCTTGGTTAGGCGGCAGGCTGCGGCATAGATCGCAGGAGGCTCGGCGCCTAACCGGGGGTCCGAATGGTTGACGAGTTCCAGCAATTCACCGTAAAGATTCGCTGTGCGCGTGGTCACGATGTCGACGATCACCACCGAGACGCGCTCGCGCAGCAAGCCGGCGCACATGGCCGCGAGCAGGCGGCGGTTCTCAGGGCGGTCTTTGTTTGCGGGGCTGACGATTTCGATTGCCGCCACCAGCCGCGTGCGGCGTCTCTCGTCATAGACGCGCACCTCATACACGTCTTGAGCGGGTAGACCGGTGACCACCGAGAGCGTCGGGCGGGGCGGCGCCCAGACCGCGGTGGCCACTCCACCGCCGTTTCCGGCAGCAACCGATCCGATCGCTTCGTCAAGATCCTCGAAAGTCGATACGTCGATCTCGGCGCTTCGCCCCGATTGCACCGTCGGCTCGGCAAAATAGCCCTTCGGCAGCTTCTTGCGCAGGCTGGCGACGATCATCGCCGGCCACATGCCGTGCATCCCCTGCCAGTGACGCTTGTCATCCAAAGGCGGTCGGAAATGGTCGCGCAGCGGCATGGAACAATCTCGGTGAACGGAACATATATTCGCCGACTATTCTATTCCCGCTTCGCTTCCAGACCAAGCCGCGATCTGGTACGAGGAATGCATGGTCTCATTGATCCGTATATCCCGTAGGCGCGCCGTGGACAACCTGGCATCGCGGGACCGCCAGCTTGAGCTTGCTCAAGGCAGTTCTTGAGATCGGCGTGGGAATGGCAACCAATTCCAGCCCCCGAAGCCGTTGAAGATGCGGAAGCGATTTCAGGATTTCCACCTCGGTCGTGGGCCTCTTCGCGGAGAACGCGACGATCTCGACCGCCTGAAAGAAATCGTCGCCGACGATTCGCCGCAACCAGGCCGGTCCATCGGGCTCACCGGGCACGACGGGTATGTCCAGCGGCCCTGGCACAGGTCTTCGATCTCCGCGTCGTTGCCACTGGTAGATGACTGCCCCGCCGATGGCTTGAATCGCGTTGGCGGCCTCGCGTTGCTCTCGTGCTCGGTTTGCCACAGCCCCCAGCCAGACGGCCAGCGCTGTCAGCAGCACAAAGAACGTTCGCAGATTGAACTGAAGACGGCGCCAAACTTCGGTGGCTCGCATTGCTTAGGCCAGCAACCGCTGAACTGTAGCGATAAGCTCGGCGGCATCTCCGGAGACATTCACCGTCTGGCTCTCGCCGCTGGCCAGGTTCTTTACCTGGCAGGTGCCGGCGGCCAGCTCGTCTTCGCCGGAGATGAGGGCCACGCGAAAGCCGCGGCGGTCGGCGTACTTGAGCTGCTGGCCGAGGCGCTTCGGATCGGGGTAAAGCTCGACGCCGATGCCCGCCGCTCGCAGTTGCGCCGCCAATCGCAAATAAGCGTGCAGGCGGTCGGCCACGAAATAGGCGATAAAGACCTCGGCCGGCGTCGCTACCTTGGCCAACATGCCGAGCTCTTCCATCGCGGCCAAGAGCCGGTCGAGCCCGAGCGACGCCCCCACGCCCGGCAGTTCTTGGCTGGTGTAAAGACTGGCCAGATTGTCGTACCGGCCGCCCGAGCAGACGCTGCCGATGCCGGGCAAATCATCGAGAAACGTCTCGAAGATCGCGCCGGTGTAGTAGTCGAGCCCACGGGCAATCGAGACATCGAGCCGCACCCGTTGCTGTGGCACGCCGGCCGCTTCGACCGCCGACAGCAATTCGGCGAGCCGCGCCACGCCTTCTTGCCCCGCCTCGCTGCCGGCCACGAGCGGCTCTAGCTGTTGCAAGATGTGTTGGTTTTCGCCTTGAAGCTCTGCCAGCCGCAGCACCTGGGCCACCTGCTCAGGCGTGGCCCCGGCGGTACGGCCCATTTCCTCGGCCACCTTGTCGCGGCCGATCTTGGCCAGCTTGTCCAAAGCGATCAGCACCGCTTTCGATTTATCGGCTAGCCCCAATCGCTCCAACAGCCCGTTGAGCACCAGTCGGTTGTTCACCCGCAGCGTGAATCGCTCGAAGCCAATCGCCCTCAACAAGTCGTGAATGACCAGGGCCGTTTCGATATCGGCGGCCGGCGAGCGGGTACCGATCGTGTCGAAATCGCACTGCATAAACTCGCGGTAGCGGCCGCGCTGCGTGTTCTCGCCGCGCCACACCGCGGCGATGTGGTATCGCTTGAAGGGTGTGCCTAGCTCGGCGATGTGCTGCGCGGCAAAGCGGGCCAGCGGCACGGTCAGATCGAACCGCATGCCCACCCACCGCTCGCCGGAGTCTTGGAAGCGATAGATCTGCTTGTCGGTTTCTTCGCCGCCCTTGCCCGTCAGGATGTCGAGATATTCCAGCGCCGGCGTGTCGATGGGGCTGAAGCCATACGAACGATAGACGCGGCGGGCGGTGTCGATCAGCCGCTCGCGCGCCATCATGGCGTCGGGCAGATAATCCCGAAACCCCTTGAGCGTTCTCGGTTCGATGCGTTTGCTCATGCCGGCGGCCTAACCGATCACGTTCAGCAGCGGCGGGCGGCGGCTGCGAAATTCCTGCCGCGGCAACACCGCCTCGACGTATTCTTCCACCTGCTCGGCCGTCTCGAAGTAGCGGTCGTAGACATGGTCGTCTTCGTACTCGCAATTCTCGGTCGAGTATTCGCGACAGATATTCGGCCGCGTGTGGTAGATGGCGCAGCGATTGTCGGCCTGCAGATGTTTGCAGCGGGTATGGACCAGCAGATACCAGTTGCCGCCTTCGACAAAGACCGAGGCCGCGTCGTGCAGCAGATACCAGCGGATATAGTCAAAATCTTTGCGCCGCGTGGGCGTTTCGATCGGCAGCGCGAAGTATTTGCAGCATTTAGCCGAGCAGTGATTACAAAGACAATCGCCCGGCTTCAGGTCTTCGCGGCGGATTTTGGGTAAGCGCATCGGGAGTTGGAAGTGGGAAGTTTGAAGTGGGAAGCGGGAAGTTAAGAATGCTCGACGTCTGTAGGGAACGTCCTCCGTGGCGTTCCGCGAACTGCGATTCGACGTCGCCCCGCCCGTCGCGGAACGCCACGGAGGGCGTTCCCTACAGAGGCGTCCCGATAAGCTACCATTTGCCGCACTACTCGCCCAGCCCGGCGAGCTCGCAGAGCGCGGCGGCCATGACGGGCTGCGGGCAACTCCAGACCAAAAAGAACAGCGCCTCGCGGCACCAGCGGCCGGTGGGGTGCCCCTCGACGTAGCCGCTGCCCTTGGCGGCGGTGAGCGCGCCTTGCGTCGCCCGCAGCACCAGGCTATTCGCCCGAGCGCGCAACTCATCGGCCGAGCAGCCGCCTGCTCCCGAGGCGAGCGCCAAGAGATCGGTTTCGAGTTGTTCGTACTCTTCGCGCAAGCTGGCCGCCGCGGCGGTCAGGTCTTCGCGGCGCTCGGCCTCGCGGGCGAGATAGTCGAGCGCGGCCGAGGTCAGGCCCAACGCCAGAGCTGACGTTTGCGCTCCGCCCGTGCCGGCCCCGCGGCTGGCGAGCACGTTTTCTTCCGGCCCGGCGAGCAGCCACCGTTGCTCGACGAATACATCGCGGCATTCCGCCGCGCCCGTGCAGGTGGCCGAAAGTCCCACCAGCCGCGCCGGCGGAGCGGCCGAGAATCCGGGCAGCTCGGTCGGCAACACCACCAAAATCTGCCGGCCATCATCGCAGGTGGCGCCCGTCAACAGATAATCTGCCTGAACCGCGCCGGTCGTCCACGGTACTGAGCCATTGAGCACGAAGCCGCCGTCGGCGCGCGAGGCGGCGAGCACGGGGCGCGCCACATGGCGGCGGCTCGTGGTGAGATGCGCGATGCCCACGGTGGCAAATACCTCGCCCGCCGCCAGTCGGGGCAGCAGTTCGTCACGCAACTCGGGGTTCTCACCGGCCACCAATCGCCGGCAGACTCCCAGCGGCTGTGTCAAAACAAAGGTCGTGGCCAGGCAAGCGGCGCTCAGCCGTAAAAAGCCCCGCATCAGGTCCAACTCGCTCCAGCCCGTTCCGCCCCATTCGGGCGCGGCGAACCAACGATGGACGCCATATTGCCGGCAGAGTTCGAGTTGCTCCGCAGGCCACTGGCCCGTGGCATCCAGTGCGTCGGCTCTCACCGCCAGCTCGCGGCAAAGCTCGGTCAGCAGCGTATCGTCGGGCGAGGCGATGGTGCGAGATGGCATGATGTCTGACGAAGATTGGCGGGGCCTATCGTAGGACGACCTTCCAAGGTCGTCCAGAACGAGGCGAATGGCGGGTGAATGTCATTCGGCCGCCGTCGGTGGTTCGTCGATGACAATCTCTTCTGGCGGGATCCACACCACTTGGCCGTCGCGCCATATCGGCACGGGGTAGCCCATTCGCTTGTGCATGACGAGGGCCTCGCGCCCCGCCGCGGCCAAGGCCGCGTCGAGCTGCTTGCCATCGGCAAAGAGCGCTCGAAGGTCAGGGTGATTTTCTTCGCTCATCGTGAATAAGTGGTTTTGATCGACGTCCAAGTATTTTCGTCCGCAACGATAGTCTCAATTATACCACTGCCAGCAGCGAGTAGCCTCGGCTCGAGAGACCCCGAGTTGTCATAAAACCGCCAGTCGACGGCCAGAGGCTGATAGAGATTAAAAAAATTACGTAGACCGGCGATGTAGCGGCGGCGTACGGTTTCATCAGGAACATGGTGACCACCCGTACGAACGCGATCGGCGACGCGGGCGATCGCGTGCTCCGCCGAAGGAAGCCATAAGAATATTAGGGCGGATTCATAGCCCAATTTACATAGCCCTTCAATCCAAGGGGCGAACGTGCGACTTGCCAGCGTGGTCTCAAAGGCAAAGCTAGCTCGCAACGCCGCCAACTGCTTCAGCCTCGCGAGCATCACACGACCGGCCTCAATCGCCGTTGCGTCAGGGTTGAAGCCGGACAGGCCGCGTGCGATCCAGTCGGCGTTCACGAAGTGTTGCAGGCCGGCCAAGTCCTGCAGCAGCTTTTGAGCGGCCGTGGTTTTGCCAGCGCCGTTGGGCCCTGCGAGGACGACGACTTTAGGTATGGAAGTGCTCACCGTGCTGTTGGGTATTGATGGTCGTGCGTAGTTCGGGGAATCGCGCCCCGTTGGGGCTTACGACAATCGGTTAACTTACGAACCCAGGGCTGCGCCCTGGGCTATCGAATGACGCACCTTCGGTGCTGTAGAACGACGAGCGCCGCCGAACACAAAACACGACCGCCGCGCCCTCATTCCGCATCTGTCCGCCGGGGCATCGCCAAGGCCCTGCCCCAGCCACCGGCCACACAAAAACTACTCCGCACTCCGCACTTCGCATTCCGCACTGGACTGCGGCAGCCGGTCTTGCAGCGCCTGCACGGTCATCTCTTCGCCGCGAAGAGCTTCCATCGCCCGCACCGCGGCGTCGGCGGCCTGAATGGTGGTGATGCAGGGCACTCCGTGCGAGACCGCCGCCGCCCGAATTCGCCCCTCGTCGGTCCGGGCGCCCTTGCCGCTGGGCGTGTTGATGATCAAGTGAATCTGCCCGTCGATCAGCAAGTCTAAAAGATTCGGGTGACCTTCTTGCAGCTTTTTGACCGTCTGCACGGCAATGCCGGCCTCTTCCAGCAATCGGGCGGTGCCGTCGGTGGCGGTGAGCTCATAGCCCAACTCGGTCAATTTGCTTCCCAGGCCGATCGCGTGCCGCTTGGTGCGGTCGGCCAGGCTCATGAAGATCTTGCCCGAACGCGGCAGCACCACGCCGGCCGCCAACTGGCTTTTGGCAAAGGCGATCGAGAACCGCTCGCTGGTTCCCATCACTTCGCCGGTCGAGCGCATCTCCGGCCCCAGCACGATATCGACGCCGGTGAATTTGACAAAGGGAAAGACGCTTTCCTTGACCGACACATGGCTGGGCAGCGGCGCCGTCTCGTATCCTTGCTCGTCCAGCGTTACGCCGGCCATGATCTTGGCCGCGATTTTTGCCAGCGGCATGCCGATCGCCTTCGAGACAAACGGCACGGTGCGGCTGGCCCGCGGATTGACCTCGAGCACGTAGACGTTCTGCCGACCGTCTTCGTACTTCACCGCGAACTGAATGTTCATCAAACCTTTGACTTGCATCAGCCGGGCAAGCCGCTCGGTGGCTTCGCGAATTTCGGCCACCACCGGCCCCGGCAAGCTATAGGGCGGAATCGCGCAGGCCGAATCGCCCGAGTGTACGCCGGCCTCTTCGATGTGCTCCATCACGCCGGCCACGATGGTGCGCTGGCCGTCGCAGATGGCGTCGACGTCGACCTCGATGGCGTCTTCCAAAAAGCGGTCGATGAGCACAGGCTTACCTTGCGCCGCTACAAATGCCTCGGCCACGAAGCGGTCGAGCTGGGCCTGGTCGTAGCAGATTTCCATCGCCCGGCCGCCCAGCACGAAGCTGGGCCGCACCAGCGCCGGAAAGCCGATCTTGGCCGCTTCGGCCCGCGCCTGGTCGTGCGTGCGGGCAATGCCGTTGGCCGGCTGCCGCAGATTCAATCGGCGGAGAATTTCGGCGAATTTCTCCCGGTCTTCGGCGTCTTCGATGCGATCGACGCTGGTGCCGATGATCGGCACGCCCGCGGTGGCCAACGCCCGGGCCAGGTTGAGCGGCGTCTGCCCGCCGAACTGCACGATCACGCCATCCGGTTCGACGCGGTCACAGATGTTCAACACGTCTTCGGTCGTGAGCGGCTCAAAGAACAGCAGATCGCTGGTGTCGTAGTCGGTGCTGACGGTCTCGGGGTTCGAGTTGACCATGATCGACTCGATGCCCAACTCGCGCAGGGCGAAGCTCGCCTGGCAGCAGCAATAGTCAAACTCGATGCCCTGGCCGATGCGGTTTGGCCCGCCACCGAGAATCATGATCCGCCGGCCGCCGGGCGGCTTGGGCGGCGTCTCGTCTTCATCTTCGTAGGTGGAGTAGTAATAAGGCGTGTAGGCTTCGAACTCGGCGGCGCAGGTATCGACCGATTTGAACGTGGCCACCACGCCCAGCCGTTTCCGCTGGGCACGCACGGCCATCTCGGTCGTGCCAAAGATCGTGGCCAATTGTCGGTCGGAAAAACCAAACTGCTTGGCTTGCTTCAACTGCTCGCGGCTGAGATTCTCAAAGCTCGGCTGCCGCCGCAGCTCTTCTTCCAACTCGACAATTTCCAGCAGGTTGTCGAGAAACCAGCGGTCGATGGCCGTTAGCTCGTGGACTTCGTCGAGCGTCATGCCCGCCTTGAAGGCGTATCGCAGATACCAGACGCGCTCGGCGTTGGGTGTCGCCAGCTTGGCACGGATCTCTTCGCGCGACGGCTGCTCGGCCGTGCCCCACAGGTCTTTGTTGTCGCAGCC
>DATFDL010000173.1:0-16922 GCA_035252155.1 Pirellulales bacterium
CGAAGGATCATCCTGCCCTTGATCTTCAAAGCTGAACAGAGCCCGAGCTCTCGCCCGGCGCGGTCACTCGCAAGAAAAGCCGCTCCAGGTTTTCCTCGTCGGGCTTGACGAGGTTCAACACCACCGAACTGGCCGCGGCCAGGCGAAAGAACTCGCTGTTGTGCCAGTTGGGCGGTGCGACGATGGTGGCGGTCGCCTCGCCGGCGGCGGCAATCTCGATGCCGGCATCGCGCAGAGCGCCTAAGAATCCATCGGGCTTGCCGTGCCAGCCAAGTTCAAAACGGTTGCCGACGATCTCCCGCAGCGCGTCGATCGTGCCGGAGCGGACCACGCTGCCGCGGTGCAGCACGACGATGTGCCGACAGAGTCGCTCGATGTCGCCCAACAAGTGCGTGCAGAGAATGAGGCTTTTCCCCGTCTCGGCGATGAGGTCTTCAAGCAATCCCAGCATTGCTTCGCGGCCGGCGGGGTCGAGGCCGTTGGTCGGCTCGTCGAGCAGCAGCAATTGCGGATCATGCACCAGGGCGGCGGCCAGCTTGAGCCGCTGGACGTTGCCCGTCGAATACTCTTCCAAGCGGCGGTACCGCAGCTCGCCGAGCCCGACATAGCCGAGCACTTCGTGCGCGCGTCGCCGCGCGTCACGCCGCGGCATGCCGTACAGCTCGCCCGACAACGCGACGTATTCGACGCCCTTCAACAGCGGCACGACGGCCGAGGTTTCGGGCATGTAGCCGATCTGCCCGCGCAGGCGGCGGCCAGCGGCGGCCAGCTTGCAATCGAGAATGGCGCCGTGGCCGGAGTCGGGGCGAAGCAGGCCGAGCAAGATTTTGAGCAAGGTCGATTTGCCGGCGCCATTGTTGCCTACAAGCCCGACCGTGCCGGACTCTAGCGTGAGCGTTACATTGTCCAGCGCGCGCACCTGCCCGAAGCTGCGACTGATTTCGACGAGTTCGACCAGCACTCGGGATTCCTGATCGGTCTATGACTTGGCGAGCAGCTCTTCGAGCAACTTGGCCAGCAGCGCGGGATTGTCCGAATCAACGATCTGTTGAACGCGCGAGGCGGGCACCTTAAGCTTGGCGAGCGAGGTCGCGGCTTGCGTCCACTTTCGCTGTCGTGCTTTTCCTTCGGCCAGATACAGGTCGGTCACTTGCTCTCCCAGCTTTTGCAGCAAGATCGCGTCTTGGTTCTGGTAGTAGTTTTTGATGATCTTTTCTTGATACTTGGTCCGTTCCGCCATGAACATGCCTCTTGCCGTAAGATCTTGTTGCGTCAAAATGGTTGCTCTAATCTATCGGTTGCCGCGGGTATCAGCAATTCATCGAAAAACGTCGATGGGTTTTCGAGCGGATTTGACTCAAGATTTCAACCGCCGGGGCGAATGACTTTTGACCCATTCCGAACCCTTTGGCCGGGTGCCTGAAACCTGGCGGCTCGACGACGGGTATTGTCGTCACCCGTTACTTCGTTTTTGTGCAGGAAACCCAACCATGCAAACCATTTGCCGTCTCGCCGTTCTGCTGCTCGTGGGTGCTTGGCCGTTGGCCGCGGCGCGGGCCGCAGCACCCTTGGACGCAGCGCCGTTTGATTCGCTGCCGACCGAAACCGTAGCCGTGGTGCGAATCGCCTCGCTCGACAAGTTCGCCAGCGGATTTCAGGAGCTGGTAACCGCGATCGGCCCGCCCGCCACCGTGGCGGGACCGGAGTTCGCCAAGGGGCTGAACGAAGGGTTCAAAATCGGGGCAGACGGTTCGGCGATCGATCGCGCCAAGCCGGTCTACGCGGCGGTGTTCGCCATCGAAGGGCAGCCGACGGAACCGGTCGCCTGGTTCGTCCAAACGGCTGACGAAGCCAATCTGCGCCGCACCGTGTTGAAGGTCGGCGCCGACAGCGACCTGACCGTTGAAAAACGCCCCGACGGTTTTGAAAAAGTCGCAGCCGGGGCGGTCTGGTATTTCGCGCGCCGGGCCGATCTGGTGGTCTACACGCAAAACGAAGAAGTCGTCCGGCGGCTGAGCTTCGATCGCGGGCAACAACCCGGATTGTCGACGTTGATCGAGGCCCGGGCCGGCGATGTGCTTAAAGAGGGTGATGCCGCGATCTTCGTGAACGTGGCTCAATTGATCGAAGTCTATGGGGCAAAGCTCGATGAAGCCCGCGACAAGCTGCGGCGGCAAATACAGACGTTGCCCAAAGAGTTTCTCGACAATGGCTTGAATCCCGAGGGCACCAAGAAAATGTACGGCGATGCCGCCGAAGTGGCCATCAATGCCGCTTACGACGGCCAGTGGGCAGCCGGCCGGCTGACCTTCAGCGCGTCGGGCGTCAGTGCGGCGCTGCTGCTGGGCGTCAAGGCAGAAACCAACACCGGCGACCTGCTCGCCGCCTATCCGCCCACGGGCTTCGACGCGCTGGGGCTGTTGCCTGCCGGCGCGGCCGTCTATTACGGCTACACCCCCTACTCGGAAGCGTTGATCGATTGGCGCCGCGATTGGCTGAAAATGTCATATGGCGCCGATTCGCCTAACACTCAAAAACTGCTGAATGCGGTCGAGACGCTCAGCCAGGCCGGTACGACGAGCACCGTCGGCAGCTTTTCGTTGCCATCGGGACTCGACAACGCGATAACCACCACCTCGATCAGCCAGGCCAAGGATGCCGAGAAACTGCGGGCTGGTGAAACCGCCTACCAGCCGGCCGCCAACGAGCTCAGCACACCGCTCTTCGCCCAGAGCATGACGCTGCAAGCCGGTGTGGAAACTTATCGCGACCATGTCGTCGACTTGCTCACCAGGCATTACGAGTACAAAGAGACCGCGGATTTCGGCCAGCAGATCGGGCAGAAACTGATGCAAAAACTCTTCGGCGGCGATGAGTTGCAGTACCGAGTGACCACGGTCGAAGGCTTGATGGTCGAGGCCGGCGGCAACGACGCCCGATATTTGCACGAGTTGATCGACGGGTTGGCTTCGGGCGAGAAGGTGCTGGGCCTCGACGAAGCCTACGCTGCCACGCGCGATCAACTGGCCGAGCAGGCCAACGTCATCGCCCTGATCAACGTGCCGAAGCTGGTGGTAAATATCTTATCGATTGTCCGCAACATTCCGCCCTACGATATGTTCTTGGCCCAGGCGCCGATCAATTACGGCGCACAACCGGCGGCATCGTATGCGGGATTGTCTTTGGGCACCGAGCCGAGAGCCGTTCGAGTCGAGCTGTTCATCCCCTCGAGTCAGCCGCAAGGCGTGCTGCAGATCTTCGGACAAGGGCGGTAAATGAGAGTGTCCGCCGGGGCGCGCATCGTTATCCGCATCATGTGTTGAGAAGTGTGCTGGGTGCCACGGCATCCGTCGCAGCGCGCGTGGCGTCGACGTCCGCATTGGCGCGGTCGCTGCGACGGACGCCGTGCGGATCTGCCGCTTCTGCCTGACGTGAGGGCCGGGCCACACGGCGTCCGCCGCGGCGATTTTCGTCGCGCGTGAGGCAGCGTCGGCACCGCCGCAGCGGATGCCGTGGCACCCAATTCATTCCGAAGCGGTGAATAGCAAACGGAATGAATTCCGTTTTACTAGCCCGCCTCGCGGCGAGGAATAGGCGCGGGGGCGGTCTTCCAGTTCCAGTGCGGGCCGCGCAGGATCTGGGGCGCGGCGGCAGGCCGTGGTCCCACCGGACCCGTCGGCGTTCCGTCCCAGGCGTGCATTTCGACCTGTTCCAAAATACGCTCCGACACCGCCACGGCATCCAGACCTTGCTGGCCCGAGACCTGCGGCGCCCGCCCCGTTCGCACCGCCGCGACAAACTCGGTCAGCTCGGCCGTGAGCGGATCGGCCGACGGCACCGCCAAAGCTTCGAGCGGCAAATGGTTGGTCAGCAGGCAATCTTTAAGCTGGCTCTTTTCGTCGGGCGGCAAGTGCTCGACGTCCAACTCATGGCGAAGAATCGTCTCGCTGGGCCGCACCATGCTCGCCGTCCGGGCCGCGAAGTCCAGAGCCGTGAACCCGCGCCGCGTCCAAACGTGCATCGTGCGGGCGGCCGTGTGACTGGCGCGCGAGGCGCTGAGCGTCGCCACGCAGCCGTTGGCAAACGTCAGCCGAGCATTGACCAGATCTTCGTGGCGGCCGAACAGAGCCACGCCCAAGGCGTCGACGCGCCGCACGGGCGATTGGACCAGCGATAGCACCAGGTCGATATCGTGGACCATCAGGTCGAGCACTACGCCGATGTCGGTCGAGCGAAAGCTGAACCCACCGCGGCGGACAGCTTCGATATATTTCGGTTCGCGCAGGTGCGGCGCGGCGGCCAGAAATGCGGGGTTGAACCGCTCGACGTGCCCGACTTGCAAGACCACTCCACTGCGACGGGCGGCGGCAACCATCTCGGCCGCCTCGGTTGTGTTGGTCGCCAAAGGCTTTTCGACCAGCAGGTGAACACCGGCGGCCAGCAGCTCGCGGGCCACCTGGCAGTGAAATCGCGTGGGAGTGGCGATCACTGCCGCGTCGATCTTTCCGATCAGCTCGCGATAATCGGCGTAGGCCCGCGTCTGATGCAGGGCGGCAGCTTCAAGACGGTTGGCTTCGATCGGGTCGGCCACGCCCACCAGCTCGACGCCCGGCAACTCGGCCAGAATGCGGGCATGAATGCGGCCCAAATGTCCGACGCCCACCACGGCCGTCCGCATTGTAGAACGGAATTCATTCCGTTCCTCCGCCCTCATAGATCGGAATTCATTCCGTCTCTCTTCTTCCATCACGCGGCCCGTCTCCGCTCACGACCCCGGCCATGCTGCCCTTCTTGCTGCGTTTGCACGAACGACAGCAGCTCGTTCACCTGCGGCACAAGCTGGTTGTTGCTTCGCAGAATCTCACGGGCGTGGTCGAGCCCCACCTTGGCGCGATAGAGCAGCCGATGTGCCTCGGCCAGGCAACTGATCGCGTCGGCGGGAAAACTGTTTCGCTTGAGCGCGACTACGTTGATGCAGCGCGGCCGCGTGGGATGCCCGTCGACGAGCATGAACGGCGGCACGTCGTGCAACACGCGGCTGAGGCCCGAGACAAAGCTGTAGCTGCCGACCGTGGAGTAATGATGCACCGCCACTCCGCCCGACAACGCGGCATGGTCGTGTACGTGCACGTGGCCGCCCAGCAGTGTGCCGTTGGCAATGACGATGTGGCTGCCCAGGCGGCAGTCGTGGGCCACGTGAGTGCAGGCCATCAGGTAGTTGTGGTTGCCGACGCTCGTGACGCCGTCTTCTTTTTCGCTGGCCCGGTTCACCGTCACGCATTCGCGGAACATGTTGTGATCGCCGATGACCACACGGGTGTCGCTGCCGCGATAGCTCAGGTCTTGCGGCTCGCCGCCGATAACCACACCGGGATAAAAATGGTTGTATTCTCCGACCGTCACATGGCCCATCAGCGTCACGCCGTTTTCCAGCCGCGTGCCACGGCCGATGCGCACGTGCGGACCGACGACGCAGAAGGGGCCGATTTCGACGTCGGCATCGATTTCGGCCCGCGGGTCGACCACCGCGTGTTCAGCGATGAGAGAGGCCATGGGAGGGATTGGGGATTTTGGATTTTGGATTTTGGATTTTCGATTTCGGTCGGCGGCGCTCATGCTGTCCGTCTCAAACCACCGATCAGGTCGCCTTCGGTCAGCAGGGTGCGCACTAACTCGGCGTTCAAACGATGCCCGCTGCGATACGCCACAATATGGGCCACCAGGTCGCAACCGGCCAAGGCCAAATCGCCCACCAGGTCGAGCGCCTTGTGCCGCACGCATTCGTCGCGGAACCGCAGCTCGTTGTCGATCGGTCCGTCGGCCCCAAAGATCAGCAAATCTTTGAGCGTGGCCCGCTGCCCAAGCCCTTGGGCCAACAGCCAGTCGGCCTCGGCCTTGAGCATGAACGTGCGGCTGGGCGCGAGCTCGCGGCGGAACGAGTCGGGCGTGATCGGCAGCGAAAACGTCTGCCGGCCGATGGCGTTCGACGAACCATAATCGAGATGAAACTTCAGCGACAGGCCGCCCGACGTGCTGGGCCGCGCCTCGACCCAGTTCTCCGCGGTCCCCAGTCGCGTGACTTCGCGAACAAACAGCGTCGGACGCACGGCGTTCTGCTCGACCACTCCGGCCGCGGCAAGCGCTTCGACAAACGGGAGGCTCGAACCATCGAGGCCGGGCATTTCGGTGGCGTCGACCCAGACTTCGCAATTGTCGATGCCCAGCCCGCCCAAGGCGGCCATGATGTGCTCGACCATTTCGACGCTGGCGCCGCCGCCGCGCAGCGTGGTGCGGCGGGGCGTCTCGACGCGGTTGGCCACCGCCGCGCGAATCCGCACCGGCCGAGTCAGGTCGCAGCGCACGAAAACGATGCCGGTATCGGGCGGGGCCGGCCGAAACTCGACACGCGCGTCGATGCCGCTCCAATAGCCAAAACCCTCGACCACCGCCGGTTGCAGCAGCGTCTGCTGACGGCGGGGTACGTGCAACGAGCGCCGCGAATCATCCTTGAAGCGGTTCGTCATAGTTCCTTGCTGCGGTCGGTCGTGCCGCGGCTCGCGGCATCGGTTGACATGAAGATCCTTGGTGCAGAGTACAGAAGTGGCTACCGCTTTTTGTTGGGCGGCGGCACACCCATCCGCGTCGGTCCCTGCGGACGGGTGGTCATCTGCGGAGGGTTCTGGCGGTTGTTGTTGGCCCGAACGGGCGGATTGACGGCGTCCAAAATAGCCGGCGTGATGTCGATCGCGGGATTATGGTGCAGAACGATTTTGACCAGGCTTTGCCGAATACTGTTCGAATCGGTTTCATCGACCGGTTCACCGCTGAATTGGATGACCAGCAAGATACCGTGCTTGTCGGCGTAGTACCGCACCTGCTCCATGACCTCTTTGTAGACATTGTAGTAAAGTCGGGCCTCCTTTTCGTTGAAGTCGCGCTTTTGCATGC
Source organism: Pirellulales bacterium (assembly GCA_035252155.1). GTDB lineage: Bacteria > Planctomycetota > Planctomycetia > Pirellulales > JAICIG01 > JAICLL01. The sequence continues at coordinate 6,949 of DATFDL010000173.1, forward strand.
CGACCTGCACGCGCAAATCCGACTCGCGCTTTACCATATCTTCTTCGAGCTGCTTGTACTCCGGCGACCCTTTGTTGAACTGGTCAAGCTGTTCCATCATTTTTTGCAATTGCTGCTTGTTAGCGCGAAGTTCGCCTTCGGCGGCCTCGATGTCGCGGCGCAGCTCTTCAGTCATCTGCTTGAAGCGAACATGCTGCGAGAAAATGTAGCCCAGGTCAATCACCGCGATCTGCGGCGCAGCAGCTAGCGGCCGTTGCTGCGCCGAGGCGACGGAGCCCGCGAAATGAATCGACACCAAGACAGCCACCAGCGTGGCCCACGACAGAAACTTTCTCACGTTTGCGCTCCTTGCTGCTCGGCGTGGTCTTCCTTGACCGCGTGGTCCGCGATGCCGCGGAGACACGAGCCGACGAGGTTTGACGGGCAAAAGAACGAGGGAAAAGGGGGTCGGGTTGAGGCGGTATTTTGCCGAGAACCCGCCCGCGGGTAAAGGCCAGTTAGACCGGCGTGCCGAGCACTTCGAGAAACGCCCGGACCCAGGCGGGATGGGCAGGCCAGGCAGGCGCGGATACCAGGTTACCATCGACGTGGGCGCTGTCAAAACCGGCGCTCGGCTCGATCCAACTTGCCCCGCTTGCGGTAATCTCAGGCCGCAAAGCCGGGTAAGCGGTGCACGCGCGGCCCTTCAGCACGCCCGCCGCCGCCAAAAGTTGCGGCCCGTGGCACAGCGCGGCGATCGGCTTGCGCGCATTGGCAAAATGCCGCACGATATCAATCACTCGCGCGTTCAGCCGCAGGTACTCGGGCGCCCGGCCGCCGGGCACGACCAGCGCGTCGTAGCTCTCGGGCTTCACCGTGTCGAAATCGGCAGTCAGGCGAAAGTTGTGCCCGCGTTTTTCGCTATAGGTTTGAAAACCGTCGAAATCATGGATGGCGGTGGCCACGACGTCGCCAGCCTTTTTATCGGGGCAGACCGCGTCGACATGATGTCCCACCAGCAGCAGCATCTGGAAGGGGACCATCACTTCGTAGTCTTCGACAAAGTCGCCGGCAAGGAGCAGGATTCGCTTCAACGATTTTGGCATGCGAATGTTCTTGTGGTTTTCAAGGCAGGCTGGGTTTCACGCATCCTACATGATAGACTGGATTCAATCGAGGCCGCAGGAACCAACCATGACCGTAACGATTCAAGAAGCTCAAGCGAAATTGCGTGACTTGATTCATCAACTGGCGCCGGGTGAGGCTGTAACAATCACGGAAAACGATCGGCCCGTTGCAACGCTCGTTTGTCAACCCCTCCGATCAAAGTCGGAGCTGCGGCCGCCCCCGGGACTCGGCAAGGGCTACATAACGGTTGTCGCCGATGATGACGAGCATCTCAAGGATTTCGCGGACTATATGCCGTGACCGTCCTGCTCGATACGCACGCATTGTATTGGTACATCGAGGGCGACGCTCAGCTCAGCGCGGCGGCCCGAACTACCATTCAGGATGCGTCGAATGAGGTTTTGTTCAGCCCGGCGTCATACTGGGAAATGGCGATTAAGATCAGCATCGGCAAGTGGCAGCTAAATCGCGATTACGACGACTTTATTGATCTCGCCTTGAACCAATATGGCTTCCAAATCTTACCGATTTTGCCGACGCACACAGAGCGAATAATCGGATTGCCCTTCCACCACAAAGATCCATTCGATCGGCTGCTCGTCGCACAGGCCTTGGTCGAGAACATTCCGATCATTAGCAATGATGGCGCCCTCGATGCCTACGGGATTGTCCGGACGTGGTGAGCGACGCCCTATCGAAGCAAACGGAATGAATTCGGCTCTACGAACCTAGAATCACCACGGCGTCGGGCGGCAGCAAGACGCCGGCGGAATCGACTTCGATTTGCGGCTCGGAGGCCAACCGCACCGTCCGCGGCCGATCGCTGTCAACCGGCACACGTTGAGCTTGTTCTCCGAGATTGCAGACCACCGTGATCGGCCCGCGCTCGACCGTCAGCCAGCGGGCATGCTCGTCGAAACGGGTCTGCACGCGATCGAGCCGCCCGTCGGTCAAGGCGGTCTCTTCGCCGCGCAAGCGAATCAACCGCCGGTGCCAATCGAGCAGTTCGGTGTGCGGCGATCGGCCGATCTCACTCCAGTTTAGTTTCGAGCGCTCAAAGGTGGCGGGGTCTTGCGGATCGGGAATCTGTTCGGGCGACCAACCAAAGGCGGCAAACTCCTTGGGCCGTCCCTCGCGCACCGCCTGGGCCAGCTCGGGCTCTTGAAAATCAGTAAAAAATTGAAACGGCGCCGTCGCCCCCCACTCTTCGCCCTGAAACAGCATCGGCACAAACGGCGAGGTGAGCACCAGCGCCGCGCCGACCTTCAAGCGGCCCGTGCTCATCAAATGGCTGCTGCGGTCGCCCTGGGCGCGATTGCCCAGTTGGTCGTGATTTTGCAGATAGGCCAAGAAGCGGTGCCCGGAGAGGTTTAGCGTGGCCCGCCCGTGGCTGCGGCCGCGAAAGGCCGAATACCGCCCCGCATATACGAAATTCTGCTCCAAGGCCAGGGACAGGTCTTCCAGCCGCCCGAAGTCGGAATAATAGCCCTCGCGTTCGCCGGTGAGCACCGTGTGCAGCGCATGATGAAAGTCGTCGCTCCACTGGGCATCGAATCCAAAACCGCCGATCTCCCAGTTGCGCACCACGCGCGGGTCATTTAGGTCGCTTTCGGCAACCAGCACCAGGTGCCGCCCCAGGTGCGAAGCCAGCTCGGCCACTTCGGTGGCAAGCTGTTCGAGAAACGGCAGTGCCGAGGTGTCGATGATCGCATGAATGGCGTCGAGCCGCAGCCCGTCGGCGTGGTAGTCGCGCAGCCACATCAGGGCGTTGTCGCAGAAGAACCGCCGCACCTCGTCGCTCTGCGGCCCGTCGAAGTTGATGGCCCAGCCCCAGGGCGTATGGTGCCGCTCGCTGAAATAGGGGCCGAACTCGTGCAGGTAATTGCCCGCCGGTCCCAGGTGGTTGTAAACCACGTCGATCAGCACGGCCAGGCCCTGACGATGGCAGGCGTCGATCAGCCGTTTCAAACCTTCCGGACCGCCATAGCCGTGATGAGGCGCATACAGATCGACGCTGTCGTAACCCCAGCCGCGCCGGCCGGGAAACTCGTTGACCGGCATCAGTTCGACGTGCGTGACGCCCAGCTCCGACAAGTGGCCCAGCTTGCCGATGACCGCCTCGAAGGTGCCTTCGGGCGTGAACGTGCCCACGTGCAACTCGTAGATAACGGCCGAATGCAGCGGACGGGCTTGCCAGCGATGGTCGTTCCAGGCGAACGTCGAGTGATCGACGGCGCGCGACGGCCCGTGCAGGCCCTGTGGTTGAAACGGCGAGCGCGGATCGGGTCGCGGCGGACCGCCATCGAGGCAAAAGGCGTAGTCCGCCTCGGGCGGCACATCAAACGGCGCCTGCCACCAACCCCCGTCCCCCTGGAGCATCTCGGTCCGGCGGCCGGCGGTTTCGATTTCCACTCGCTTCGCATTCGGCGCCCAGACGCGTGTGCCCGTCATCAGTTCGTTCTTGGTTGGGAATGTAAGCTGCTGAGCGAAAGCCGACACCCATTCAACCTACTGTGGCAGAGATTCGCGTCAATATAGGGCGACTGCAATCACCGTGCCGATGAGATTAGAAACCAAGTCCCAGCGGAGCTTGTCTCCGTCGGTCAAAAGCAATTACGGACCATCATCCGGTTCGCGTCACCGTCCGAAAACTGGTTGTGATACCCTTCGAAAAATATCGATGATCGGAAATCAGGCACGGCCTCTTCTGCCTCGACGCATCGAGACGATGACAATGATAATGCCGGCGATAAACCCCAAGGCGGTTCCTTGCGTTAGCCCGAGGCCGATGCCCATCTCTACTGGATCGAACCCAGGCGCGTTGCCTTGGCGAAACATAGACCGGTAGTAGCCGGGCGCGAATGTTCCCAAGATATAGCCAGCGCCAGCTCCAATCGACGCGCCCACGACAGCGCATACGGCAACCACAAGGATGGCCCTAGCCAGCGATGGGCGAGCGATCAAGCTGCGCGGCGCCTTGTACGGGTTGTCTTCTATCCGCGCATGATACCACGGGAGGAGGAGGGAGCAATTAGCGTTCGACCGTTCGGAGGGCCCACACGGCAAGTGCAGCAATGACGCCGAGAGATACACCCATCGATCCGTGGTATTTCCTGCTAGGCGTTCCATGCCCCGCCCGCAGTTCAGCTTGAAGACCCTTTTAGGGCTGACGCTCGTGGCGGCGGCGTTCTTTGCTGGCATGGCTCTTGATCGCGAAATAGAAAGGCACCGGCGCTGCGTCCCTCCATATCTGGAGCAGGAAGCCTCCGTGGCTGAGAGCACGGCGTGGGTTTTGATCGCGTGCCAGTTTTTAGTCGCCCAAAAAACCCTCAGAGACACAGGAATAGCCCACTACCGCCCGCGCGGCGATGCTTGCCCGCAATCGGCAAAGCGTTTAAACTAGGCATGCCTGCCTAAATTGAAAGATCCCTCCTGCGTTCGGTTTTCCGCTCGTTCCCGCCTTGGAGACCCGCATGCGGCTTGTGCGTCTCGTTTCGCTTGCGCTCGCCCTCGTGCCACTCGTTGCGGCCGACGTCGATCGTTTGTTCGCCGATGATCTTCCGCCTTCAGATCGGCCCATCGAACAAGTCGTCGATGCGCTGATCGAGGCCCGGTTGGCCGAGGCCAACGTCACTCCGGCGCCTGACGCCGACGATGCCGCCTTTCTGCGCCGCGTAACGCTCGATCTGGCAGGCCGCATCCCCACTCCAGGCGAAGTTCAAAACTATCTGGCGTCGAGCGAACCGGACAAAAAATCGCGGCTCGTTGACCGTCTGCTGGCCGGCCCCGATTTCGTCTATCACACGCGCAACGAGTACGACTTGCTGCTGATGGCCGGCAAGGGAAGCGGTGAGTGGCGCGAGTGGTTGCTCAAGTCGTTTCAAGACGACCGCCGCTGGCCGCAGATTTTTCGCGAGGTGATGCTGCCCCGCGAGGACAAGCCCGACGCCAAGGCGGCGGCGGAGTTCCTCAAGTCGCGGGCTCGCAATGTGGACGACATGACCAACGACACGAGCCGGCAGTTCTTCGGCGTGAGCATCAACTGCGCCAAGTGCCACGATCATCCGCTGGTGCCCGACTGGGCCCAGGACCACTATTACGGCCTGGCCTCGTTCTTCAACCGCACCTACCTCACCAAGAAACAGTTTCTGGCGGAGCGTGAAGACGGGGACCTCAAGTTCCGCACGACGGCCGGCGAAGAGAAGCAGGCGCGGCTGATTTTTTTCACCAGCGGCGAGATCGCTGAGCCATCGCTCGCCGCCAGGTCGGATGCCGAGCGCAAGGCCGCCGAGGAGAAACAAAACGCCGATAACGAACGCGAAACGCCGCCCGAACCCGCGAGCTACAGCCGGCGGGCGCAACTAGTCGAAATCGCGCTTCGCCCCGATCCGGCCGGGTTTTTTCCACGGACGTTTGTCAACCGGCTGTGGGCGCGGCTGTTCGGGCAGGGGTTGGTGGCGCCGCTCGATCAGATGCATTCGGGCAATCCGCCCAGCCATCCCGCGCTGCTGGCGTGGTTGGCGCGCGACGCCGAGGCACACAACTACGACTTGCGCCGGCTGGTTCGCGGCCTCGTCCTCAGCCGCGCCTACGGGCGCACCAGCCGCTGGGAACAGCCGACGGAACGTCCGCCGGAGCAGCTTTTCGCGGTGGCGGCGGTCAAGCCGCTCTCGCCGATGCAATTTGGGCTATCGCTGGCGATCGCGACGGCCAACCCCGCCGAACTTGCCCAATGGCGGGAAAACGACGAGCAATGGTCGGCCCGGCGCAGCGATCTCGAGAACCGGTCCCAGGGCCTCGCTTCGCACTTCGAGATTCCGGGCGACAACTTTCAGGTGGGCCTTGGCGAGGCGCTGTTGTTTAGCAACGCCCCGCAGATCGAAGGAGAGTTGCTCCGCGACTCGGGCGATCGCCTGGTCGGCACGTTGAAAACGATCGGCGATCGAGACGAGGCGGTTCGCGCGGCGTTTCTTTCGGTCTTATCGCGCGAGCCGCAGCCCGAGGAGAGCGAGTGGTGCGGGAATTTTCTGGCGAGCCGCGGCGACCGGCCTGTCGCCGCGCTCCAGCAGCTTGTCTGGGCCTTGGTTACCAGCAGCGAGTTTCGATTCAACTACTGACGACGGAGCAAAACAATGGCTAACACGTATCGCGGTTGCTGCGGCTCGCCTGAGCACGGACTCACCCGGCGGCGGTTCTTGGGCACCTCGGCGGTGGCAGTCTCGACGGCGCTGGCGGCCGACATGAGCGTGTTGAGCGTGCTCAAAAATCTCGCGCTCGCCGACGAGGTCAAGCAGCAGGAAAAGCGGGTACTGCTGCTGTGGCTGGCCGGCGGCGCCAGCCAACTGGAGACCTGGGATCCTAAGCCCGGCCGTCCGACGGGCGGTCCCTTCCGTGCCATCGAAACCAACGTGCCGGGAATCCGCATTTCCGAACTCCTGCCTAAACTCGCCCAGCGGCAGCATCGCACGGCGATCATCCGTTCGCTGAACACCCGCAACGCCGACCACGGCGGCGGCACCGAGCTGATGGAAACGGGCCGCGGAAAGGAGGCCGGCATCGCCTATCCCGATCTGGGGGCGATGCTCGCCCGCGAACTGGGACGGGCCGATAGCACTGTGCCCGACTATGTGTCGATGTACACCTCGACGGAGGGCCGGCACAAAGGAGGGCCGGGGTTTCTCGGCGCCCGTTTTGCGCCAATGTTTCTCGACAACGGGCTGATGCCGGAAAACATTCACCGGCTGGAAACGATCACCGATCTCGATCATCGCGAGCGGCTCGATCTGCGGAACCTGCTCTCGGCGCAGTTTGCCCGTGCGCGAGACAGCGCCGCCGTGGGCAGCCATAATTCGGCGTATAGCCGAGTCCGCGGGCTGATGGCCAGCGACAAGCTCTTTGACATCTCGCTTGAGCCACAACACATCCGCGACCAATACGGCCCGAGCCAGTTCGGCGAACAAGTGCTCGCGGCCCGGCGCTTGATCGAGGCCGGCGTGCCGTTTGTGAAGGTGGCCCGCCCCTGGTGGGACAGCCACGGGCAAAACTTCGAAACGCATCTGGAACTGGCCACCGAGCTCGACCACGTAATGTCGACTCTGCTCGACGATCTGGCTTCGCGGGGACTGCTCGAAAACACGCTGGTCATCACGCTGGGCGAATTCGGCCGCACGCCGCAAATCAACCCCAGCCTGGGACGCGACCATTTCGCCAGTGCCTGGAGTGCGACGCTTTCGGGCTGCGGCATCAAGGGCGGCACGGTTTATGGCAAGACCGACGACGATGGCAACCAGGTCGTCGACGGCGAGATCGGCGCCGAGGAGTTGTTCGCCACCATCTTCAACGCTCTGGGCATCGATCATCAGAAGGAATATCAATTCGGCTCGCGCCCCATCCCGCTCACGAACCCCGGCACCAAGTCCGTCAGCGAGGTGCTCGCATGACGGCCGATCCGACAAAACTCAAAGCCGCCCGGCAGCTTGACCATACGGGCATCTTTTTCGGACTGGCGCGGCTGCCGGGATCGAAGCGCGTGTTCATCGGCTGCTCCGACGCCAAGGTGTATTGTGTCGATCTGGCGGCCGAAAAGCCGGAGTGGAAAGAGTTGGCCGGGCACGAGAGCTACGTCAGCGGCTTATCCGCAGCGGGGCCGGTGGTCGTCAGCGGCGGTTGGGATGGAAAACTCATCTGGTGGAACGCCGAGACCTGCCAGCTTATTCGCAAGATCGACGCGCATAGCAAATGGGTCCGCGGAGTGGCCGCCTCTCGCGACGGACGGTTCGTCGCCAGTGTCTCCGACGACATGCTGTGTAAGCTCTGGAACGCGCAAACCGGAGAGCTGCTGCAAGTGCTGGCCGGCCACGAGCCACTGACGCCGCACCACTATCCTTCGATGCTGTTTACCTGCATCTTCTCAGCCGATGGCGGCTCATTGGCGACGGCCGACAAGGTCGGGCATGTGATTGTCTGGGACGTGGCGACGGGCAAGCAACTGGCCGCGGTCGAAACGCCGCTCATGTACACTTGGGACCCCAAGCAGCGCCGGCACTCGATCGGCGGCGTGCGGAGCCTAGCTTTTTCGCCCGACGGAAAGCTGCTGGCGATCGGCGGCACCGGGCAGATCAATAATGTCGATCATCTCGAGGCCTTGGCTCGGATCGAAGTCTTCGACTGGCGCGAAAACAAACGGCTCGTCGAGCACGCCGGCGACAAGCACAAGGGCCTTGCCGAGCGGTTGGAGTTTTCGCCGGCGGGCGATTGGCTGGTGGCCGCCGGCGGCGATCACGAAGGATTCATCAAGTTTCTCTCGATTCCCGACGGCCGCGTGCTGTTTCAAGACAAGGCGCCGATGCACGTTCACGACTTCGAGTTCGATGCGAGTGCCGATGGCCTGCTGGCCTGCGGTCACGGCAATCTGGTTGAGTTTGAACTGCGCTGAGGATGATTGGTTCTGTCCGGCAACCGCCAACAGAAACCGCGGACGCCAAATGACGCCAAGGCGCACCTAGCTGCCTGTTCGCCGCCACATCTAGGCACAGCGATGGCCGGTTGCGACGATCACGGGTATATTTAGCGGTCGCACGATCATCGAACCTCGAAAATCTCTTCGCCCGCTATGCCGCTCGATCCTGAAGCTCAAGCTCTGGTCAATGCCGCCCATGCTCCGAATGTGATTCCGATGCACCAGCTTTCGCCCGACAAAGCACGGGCAGTGATGCTGGTGCAGACGGCTGGGCTGGGGCCGCCCGAGGCGGTATTTCGCGTCGAGGATCGTTCGGTCGCGGGGCCTGAGGCGGATATTCCCCTTCGCATTTACTCGCCGGCCGTGAACGCGGCGCGGCGGACGCTGGTCTACTTTCATGGCGGCGGGTGGGTGATCGGCAGCATCGAGACGCACGACGGGCTGTGCCGCATGATCGCCAACGCGGCCGGCTGCACGGTCGTCTCGGTCGAGTATCGGCTGGCGCCCGAACACAAATTTCCCGCGGCGACCGAAGACGCTTACGCCGCCGTAGCTTGGGCGGCGAAGCACGCCGAATCGCTCGGCGCTGGGCCCGGGCGCCTCGCCGTCGGCGGAGACAGCGCCGGCGGAAATCTGGCCGCGGTGACTTGCTTGATGGCCCGCGATCGCGGCGGGCCGCCGATCGATTTGCAAGTACTGCTCTACCCGATCACCGATCACGATCTCGATACGCGGTCGTACCAGACCTACGCCGACCGATTCTTGCTCACGCGCGACGCGATGGCCTGGTTTTGGGGGCATTATCTGGCAGCAGGCGCCGACAAAAACCATCCGTATGTTTCGCCTTTGCGTGCGGCCGACCTGAGCGGGCTACCGCGGGCGTTGGTGCTCACGGCTGAATGCGATCCGCTCTGCGACGAAGGCGACGCCTACGCGCGGCGGCTGGCGGCGGCGGGCGTGCCCGTCACGCACGCCCAGTATCCCGGCATGATTCACGGATTCGTCCGCCGGGCCACGTTGCTCAAGCAAGGCCGCAAAGCGCTGCAGCAGATTGCCGAGGCGCTGAAGGCCTAGTCCGAATCCTTGATCAGCGCGTAGCCGAACCGTAGGGCGCTCGATTTGCGTGCGCTTTCCCACAACGCCATTACATGGAGCCCTTGGGAGAAGACTGTCCTGATTCGCAAGCTGAAGTCAGGAGAGTATCGCCTCTATTCACGTAAGCTCGATCCGCGCACCGGCCGCCGCCGCAATCTGGGCACGTTCGCGTCGCGCGCAAAAGCTGAACAGCACGAACGCGAGGTTCAATTCTTCAAGCGTCGTGGATAATCAGGATTCAGGGTTCGAGATTCGGCATTCAGGATTCAGAGGACGGGCGGGCGCCCATTGTCATTTCCCGGTTTTGACTTTT
>DATFDL010000174.1:0-3222 GCA_035252155.1 Pirellulales bacterium
AAAGCACGCCGTTGGGCGGAGCTAACAACGCTTTTCGAGCGTCCGCTGATTGCCAATGGCCGTTCGGCGCGATAGCCTTTCGTCCATCACCGTTGCCTCTTCCCGAACGCTTTTGAGGTGCGCTATGTGTTTTCGTCGCCATGCCTCTTCGATCGTCTGCGTGATGTTGTTCTGTTTGATGGCCGCTACGGTGTCGGCGGCGCAAAAAGGAACGGCGCGAAAAACCGCACCACCTGCCAAAGCGAAGCCGGCGGCGAAAACCAAAACGCCCGCGACCCCGGCGGCCAAGTCCCTCAATTTGCAGTACATCTCCGACCGGCCCTTGACCGCCTGGGTGCTGCATCCGCAACAGTTGCTCACGGCCCCCGCTTTTCAGTCGCTGCCGATCGAAGTTTTTGAGGCCGCCGCCCAGCAGGAAGCGGGCATCGACATCTTCAGCATCGAGGAACTAATTGTCGCCGTCACCGTCAATCTACCCCAGCCGCCGCTACCGAGCTGGATCGTCCGCTTCAACAAGCCGTGCGATCAAGCGGCGATCGTCGCGCACCTTGCCAGCGGCGCCGGACCTAAGATCGGTAAGCTCGAATCGCATCGCGTAAAAAATGCCGACCCGCTGGTGATGGCGTTTCCCGACGATCGTACAGTGCTGGTCGCTTCGGCCGAGGAATTGGCCGAGATGATCGCGGCCAAAAACGCCTCCAGCCCGTTGATCGATCGCTTGAAAGGGGTGGATGCCGGCGAAACGCTCAGCGGCGTCTTTGTCGTGGAGCCAATCCGCCCGATTATGCAAGCCGGGCTGGCTCAGCTTCCGCCACTGCCGCCAGAGATTCAGCAATTTACCGACGTGGCCGACCTGCTGTCGGCGGTCGAGCTGCACGTTCGGTTGGGCGAAACCACGGAGACGTCGTTAGTGCTGGAAGGCACCGACCAGAACGCGGCTGCGCGTCTCGACCAGCTTCTCGACAATGCTATTGCCCTGGGCACGGCCGCCGTCGACCAGCAACTGGCTCAGGCAGCCGCCAACGATCCCGGTCCCGTGAACGAGGCGATGGCGAAATACGTCAAGCGAATGATGAAAGCGGCCATCGACTCCGTCGAACGCCAGCAGTCGGGCAATCGGCTGGCGTTGCGCATGCAGGGCGGGGGCGACGCCACGATCGGCCTGGCGACCAGCGGCGTCTTGGTTGCGCTGCTGCTGCCCGCCGTCCAGGCCGCACGCGAGGCCGCGCGGCGGAATCAATCGAACAACAACCTGAGGCAAATCGGGCTGGGCATGCAGATTTATGCCGACATCAACAAGAAGTTCCCGGCACGGGCGATCTTTGCCGACGGCAAACCGCTCTTGAGTTGGCGGGTGGCCATTTTGCCGATGGTCGAGCAGAAGGCGCTCTACGACCAGTTTCATCTCGACGAGCCGTGGGACAGCGAGCACAACCGCAAGCTGATTGAGCAGATGCCGCCCGTCTATGCCAATCCCAATCTCGATGCCAGCCTGACGCAGGCCGGCAAGACGAACTATCTGGCCCCGACCGGCAGCGGCACGATGTTCGATGGCGAGAAACAGGCCAACTTCGCCACCATCCGCGACGGTACGAGCAACACCGTCATGGTGGTCGAGGCGAATGCCGATCGGGCGGTGATCTGGACGAGGCCCGACGACCTGGAGATCGACGCCGAAAAACCGCGCGACTGTTTGGGCGAGCTACGTCCCGGCGGCTTTTTGGCGGTGTTTGCCGACGGGCACACGAGCTTCTTACGGAACACGCTCGATGCCACGACGCTCTTGAACCTGTTCAATCCTCGCGACGGGCAGGTGGTTAATTTTGAGTAAGTGTTGAGAAGGTAGCCGACATTCGGCGTTGAGAAAAGCACTACCCGCCGGCCGCGTGGGCCGTGGCGGAGGGTCGCGGGCGATTGCTGGCGGAGGCGTGGCGGTCGCGCGGGGCAAATCGCTGCGAAGCTTTGACGGGCGCATGAGCGTCGGCCAAGGCGGCCCGCGGCTCGAGCACCACTTGATCGCCTTCGCGAACGCCGTCGCGAATCTCGAACATTTGGTCGCCGCGGGCACCTAACGACAACTGCCGGCGCTCGAAACCATCGTCCGCCAGCACCCAGGCGAAATCGCCGTCGTCACGCCGCACGATCGACTCCAGCGGGGCACGCAGCACGTCGTGGCGCTCGTCGAGCACCAGTTCGGCCTCGGCCGTCTCGCCAGGACGCAGGGTCAACTCGCCCCGGTCGATCAAAGCCGTCACGGCAAAGTATCTGAGGTGCTGCTGGCTGCGCTTCAGGCGCTCGGGCTGATTCGAGACGTCGCTCACGCGAGCCGCCAAGGTACTGCCGTGAACGTGGACCTGCACTGGCTGCCCGTGACGCACGCGCAGAATCGACGACTCGTGAACCAACAGCCGCACCTGCATTCGGTCGAGGTCGGGCAGCCAAATCACCGCCTGCCGCTGGCGTACGAAAGCCCCCAGCTCGACCTGAGGCGATTCGCCGCTGGAGCGTCCCGGATCATTGGCATAAATGGCCAGGCCGTCGTGCGGGGCACGGATGACGCAATGCTCCAGCTCGGTCTGCCAGCGCTCCGATTGCCGTTGGGCCAAGTCAAATTCGGCGGCCGACGAGCGGACCAGGGCTTCAGCCGCCGCGATGCGGGTGCGGGCGTCTTGGACTAGCTTGGGCATGTTGTATTCTTCCAGCACGCGCTTGGCCCGCTCGGCCACGCCGAGCAGCGCCTGGGCCTGCTCGACCGCGAATTGATTGCCCTGGCGCTGGGTGGCGTTGATAAAACCCAACCGCTCCAATCGCCGCGCGCCGGCCAGCCCGCTGCGGGCCATCTGCAAGTTGTGGCGGGCGGTGACAATATTGGCGGCCAGCTCTTCTTGCTGTTGCACGAACGTGCCTTCGAGATACTCGGGCAGCGCCAGCCGGGCGGCCGCCAACTCGCGCTCGGCGGTGATCGCGGCGGCGCGGGCCCTTTCGACCACGATGCGCTGCTGTTCCAACTGGTCTTCGATAAGTGAGCCGTCGAGCCGCACCAGCTCATCGCCCGCCTTCACCTGGGCGCCGTCGGGCACGATCCAGAGAATGGTGCTGCCGCCCGCCACCTGGCATTTCAACTCACGATTGCTGGCGCTTTCGATGCTTCCCTCGGCGCTGAGTGTGGCGATCACGTCGCCCCGGCGCACGCGAGCGGTGGCCGGGCGCGGTGAGCGGCTC
>DATFDL010000175.1:0-4375 GCA_035252155.1 Pirellulales bacterium
AGGCGCGGCATCTTAACCACCAGCTAAAGCTGGTGGCAAGCCAGGGCAACGTCCTCCCATCCTCAAACCGACGTTCGTTCGCGGAACGAAAGGCGACACTAGGCGGCCCACTCGTTGAACCGATCGTCGCACAACCGGCCCTGGTCGGCCCCTTGACGTAAGACGATCCTGCGGTCGACGCGCAGCGGGCGCAGATACTTGCAGAGCGCGGCGTCGAAGCGTTCGGCGCTGCATTGCCGTCCGCAAGTAAAGAGATCGACAAAGCAGGCCGCGTGCTCCGGGTAGGTATGAATGCTGGCATGACTCTCTGACAAGAGCAGCACCGCCGTCATACCCGCCGGCGTGAACGAGTGCTGCACGCTGCTGATGAGCGTGGCCCCCGCGGCTTTCACCGCGGCCTGCATGGCGGCCAACAGGCCCGTTTCGTCGCACAGCGCGGCGAGATCGCAGCCCACGTAGCTGGCCAGCAAATGACGGCCGACGAACTCGAATTCGTCCGCTTCGGCCGACGTACGAAGCACCGCCGCGCCGCCTTCCCCCGGCAAATCGTCGTCTGGAGTGAACGTGTGCGGCCCGGTCCGCCCAACACCCGCCTGGACCGCCCTCATCATTGCCCGCCCTTGCTCCAAATTGCCATTTTTTCAAAATCTTCACGCAACGAATCAGCGTATTAGTAGAGCAGACGGCCGTTTGTGGCAAGCCCGAAAAGCTCGCCGCGACGTGGAACGGAATAAATTCCGTTCTACGAGGCCGGGCATGTTATGATCGAAGACATGGGCCACGCCACGCCACATCCGCCGGTGCTGCTCGTGCTGGCCGCGGTCAGCCGCTATGAACAAGCCCTGCACTGGGCGGCCGAACAAGCCGCGAGGGCCTGGGGGCCGATCGCCGACCGCAGCGAGGCCTTCGCGTTCACGGAAACCGATTACTACCAAGCGACCATGGGCAGCGAGCTGCGAAAGCAATTCTTGACGTTCGAGCAACCGATGTCGCCCGAGCGGCTGGTCGATGTCAAATTGCAGACCAACGCCTGGGAAGAAGAGTACGCTCGTGCGGCCGGCCACCCCGAGCCACGTCCACTGAATCTTGACCCCGGCTATCTGACCACGGCCAAGTTGGTGCTCGCCTCGACCAAAGACCACTCGCACCGGATCTATCTTGGCCGCGGCATCTACGCCGAGGTGACGCTTTATTACCGCGGCGGCCGCTGGCAGCCGCGCGAATGGACGTATCCCGATTACCGCCGTGACGATTTTCAAGCTTTCTTCACTCGCGTGCGCGACGGCTGGCAACGCCGCGCGCGGGAGGTCGGCGCTCGGTGAGCTGGCTTCTCTTGGGCGCCATTCTGCCCAGCCTCATTGTTTCGGCCGCTGCTGCGGCTCTGGTGCGCCGATACGCGCCGCGCTGGGGACTGGTCGATCGGCCCGGACATCGCAAAGTACACTCGACGCCCACGCCTTTGGGCGGCGGATTGGCTATTTGGGTCGGCATCGCGCTGCCGCTCGCGGCCGGGCACCTGCTGTTGGCCAGCGCGACGAAGATCGCTCCGGGCGAGTATGCTTTGCCCGGCGGGTGGAGCTTGCCGCCGATGGTCGCCGAGCATCTCGGCGGCCTGAATCAACAAGCGCCACGGCTGTGGTTTCTGTTGTGCTGCGGCGCGGCACTGGTGGCGTTGGGATTGGTCGATGATTTCCGCGGCCTCCATTGGCTGCTGCGGATGGCGGCCCAAACGGCCATCGCCGCGCTGGTGGTCGGCTGGTGGCCGGGCTGGCGGCTCAGCCTTTTTCTGCAGCCGCTTTGGCTGACGCTACTTCTGAGCGTGTTCTGGATCGTGGGGCTGGTCAATTCATTCAATATGCTCGACAACATGGACGGGCTGTCGGCCGGCGTGGCGGCCATCGCCTCGGCGATGCTGGCCGCGGTGCTGCTGACCACCCCCAGCCCGATCACGCATCAGCCGCAGCTCTTCGTCGCCGGCTTTTTGCTGGTGCTGGTCGGATCGCTGCTTGGTTTCTTGTGGCACAACAGGCCGCCCGCCCGGCTGTTCATGGGCGACGCGGGCAGTTATCTCATCGGGTTTTGCCTGGCCACGGCCACCAGCATGGCCACGTTCACCGGAGGCGATTTGCCGCCACACACCATCTTGGCGCCTTTGTGCATTCTGGCCGTCCCGCTCTACGACACCGTTACGGTCGTGTGGATTCGCGTGCGGCAAGGCCGTAGTCCTTTCGAGGGCGACAAGAGCCACTTTTCGCATCGCCTGGTCGAGATGGGCATGACCAGGGGCCAGGCGGTGTTGACCATTTACCTCACCACAGCCACCTGCGGGCTGGGCGGTTTGCTGTTGCACCAGGTCGACGAGCAAGGCGCCTGGATTGTGATCTTGCTGGTGATCTGCGTGCTGACATTGATTGCCATCCTCGAAACGGCCGGTCGAAAAGGGCCCAGGAACGGGCTATGAGCCGCGCGGCGATGAAACATGGTCCGCGCGACCGGCGTGTCTCGCAAAACCATGCGCCGGCGGACCGGCTTCGGCCCATGTTGTTGGGCGCGCTGGTGGCCGTCTTCGTGGCGCGTCCGTTGCTCGTAAGCGAATCGGCGGCCACCGTGGCCGGCGACGGGCTGCCGTTTGTCATGCTGACCTTGGTGCTGGCGATTGTGTGGTGGGCGGCGGGCACGGCTCGCCCTCGTTTTCCCGCGCGTCTCGGCTGGGTCGATTTAGCGTGGTTGGCCCTGATCGCTTGGCAGGCCGCCGGCACACTGCTCGCCGTTCGCACCGGGGCGGCGCGGGCGGCAATCAATGTTTGCTGGGAGTGGGTAGGGCTGGGGCTGGGGTTCGTACTGTTGCGGCAGCTCATCGCCGACGATCGTGAATTGCGCGCCCTGGCCGTCGTGATGATCGCCTTGGCCGTGGTGCTATCGGCCTATGGCTTGTTTCAGTTTTATGTGTCGCTGCCCGCCGTCCGCGAACAATTCGACCGAGACCCCGAGGCGGTGCTGCGCGCCGCGGGCGTGGTCGCTCCGCCCGGCTCGCCGGCCCGGCTGCTGTTCCGTGAACGCCTGAAAAGCACCGAACCGATGGCCACCTTCGCGTTGGCCAATTCGCTGGCCGGGTTTTTGGCGACGTGGTTGATTGTGCTCATCGGCGTGGCGTGCCTAGAGCGTCCAGATGGCCAAGACCCGGCTGCCGTCGGCCGGCGCTGGGCAATCGCCGCCGCCGCGGCGCTGCCCATCGCCATCTGCTTGATCCTCACCAAGAGCCGCAGCGCCTACGGCGCCTGTTTGCTTGGCATGGCGGGTATCGCGGTGGCGCGTCGAATGATCGCCAAGCCGGCCGCGCGAACGCCGCGTGTCGCGATTTTCGTCGCGGCGGCGGTGATTGTCGTTTTGATCGCGATTATGGTCGAGGGCCAAGCGCTCGATCGCGAGATTCTTACGGAAGCCACCAAGTCGCTCAGCTACCGCTGGCACTACTGGTACGCCGCCTTGCAAATGGTCCGCAACCATCCCTGGTTCGGCTGCGGCCTGGGGAACTTTCAAGACATCTATACACAATACAAACTGCCCGAGGCCAGCGAAGTGGTGGCAGACCCACACAACTTTCTGCTAGAGATCTGGTCGACGTCGGGCACGCCCGCCCTGGTGGCGTTTCTGGCGATTTTTGTGGTGGTGGCGATCGAACTTCGCCGTACACGCCGTTCGGCGGTGGCCGCGGACCATGCCACGCCGCAGGTCACGGGCGGTAGCGTCGCACGCCCCGGCGTGTTCGCCGTGGCGGGCGGCGCTGTGAGCGGTTTCGCCTTGGCCTTTCTCGTCGGGCTGTTTTCGACGGTCACCTTGCCCATCGAATTGATGGTTTTTGGTTTGCTCGCAACCGCTTTGGCGGCCCTAGCCTCGCGCCGCTGGATCGAGCACGGAACGCTGGGGCACGCGGCGCCGCTGATTGCATTGGGGGCCTTACTCGTCAACTTGCTGGCCGCGGGCGGCATCGGCTTCGCCGGCGTCGCGGGGTCGCTCTGGTTGTTGCTGGCGATCTTGCTGTGCCTTGGCCACCCGGTACGACTCAGCGGCGAACGGTCCAGACCGATCGCCGCGGTGCTGCTGGCTGCCTCAATCGCGATTGCGGCGATCTGCCACTACAGCGCATATCTACCTGTGCTCCGCTGCCGCATGCTGCTGGCCCAGGCCGATGGCGACCCGGCCCAAGCCGAGCAGGCTCTACGTGCGGCCGCTGCCGCCGATCCTTTGGCCGACGAACCCTGGAAAGGTCTGGCGGCGCTCGCCATGAATCGCTGGCGGCACGAGGGCGACGGTCGCTGGCTACGACTGTGGCAAGACGCCCAGGCCGAGATCCTCCGGCGACGTCCCCAGTCGA
>DATFDL010000176.1:0-8986 GCA_035252155.1 Pirellulales bacterium
AAGCGGATCAGATATTCGCGCGGGATGCGACGATCTTGCGATCCGGGAATGCGGTAACCCTTCAGCCGGCCAGAATCGAACCATTTGCTGACGGTGCGCGGGGCCACCTTACAGATCTTGGCGACCTGTCCAGTTGTGAAAACCTTCATCGCAGGCTCTCCAATTTTACTATCGCGTTGGTTTGGGAATCGCACCGGCCGGGCCTTGCGGCACGGTCGGGGCGGCGGCCCCGTGTTTGCCCGGGCGAGTTTGACTCGCGGTCCTTCGTGCCGGCTGTGGGTTTCGCAACCAGCCCGTGCAAACTCCTGGGTCGGGGCTTTTACGTTGACGTTCGTACTCGGTTGGCTTTGGTCAGCTCCCTCTGATTCCGGCCTAAAGTCCTCATCGGCAGTCAGGGCATTCGGAAGTCAGCGAAAATCCGTAACGTAGAGAAGCCACGGTTCAACCGCCCTTCTCCGGATTTTGCGTCTCCCCCGAGCGACGGCGCCCTTCGTTGGGCAGGGGGAAAGAGCCGACGCGCCGACGCCGAGCGGGCTCGGCGGCGACCACGAGGCGTGGCCATTGAGGCTTGGCCTTGGCAGGTCCCCCCTGCGGCCCATCCGGCGTCG
Organism: Pirellulales bacterium; assembly: GCA_035252155.1. Taxonomy (GTDB): domain Bacteria; phylum Planctomycetota; class Planctomycetia; order Pirellulales; family JAICIG01; genus JAICLL01. The sequence goes on from DATFDL010000176.1 coordinate 609, forward strand.
GCACATTCGTTGTGGAATGTCCGTCGCGAGACAAGCCTTCCGAAAGGTAGTTTCGATTCGCGGTGGGGTACTACTTTAGAAAGTTTTCCCATTCATAACGACCGAGCGGGTCAACGGGCTGATGAGGAAACCGGCGGCCTTCGCGATTCCGCAAATGCTAAGGATTCCGGCAAGTAGAACGATAACGGAAATGACGTGGATCGCGCCGCCCGAGGTTATTCTACGCGCGAACACAAGAAAGGGCTTCGAACGCGACGAGACCCGTAGGGCGGGACGAGTGAAACGAGCCCCGAAAAAGGGTTCAGGGTTCAGGGTTCAGCATTTTCATTCGGGGTCGCTTGGTTCGTGCAGACCATGAGTCGTTCTGAATGTTTGCGATTCGGTTTCAGGCGGTTTGCGTTGCGCAAGCGATTCGGCGTTCACAAGAATGCTGAACCCTGAACCCTGAACCCTTTTACGCGGCGTCCGCGCACTCGGCCTCGTCCATCTCTTCCGGCTGGGGATGGCAGCCGGGCAGATCTTCGGCGTACCAGCGGTCGAGCACCCCCTGCCAGTCTTCGGGCCGGCGGACCGCCACGAACGCGTCGCGCACGGCGACGCCCGCGGGGTGCAGCCGCGAGTATTTAATGCCGAACTTGCGCATCTGCCGTCCCGCCAACTCGCCGCCGTAGACGTCGTCGGCCAGACGATAATGCTCGCGGAGCACTTCTCGCTGCTGGTGTAAGCTGGGCGGATCGGGCAGCGGCCGGCCCTCGGCCAACGCACGCACCTGGCTGAAGATCCACGGGTTGCCGATGGCCCCACGGGCCACCGTCACGCCGTCGACCCCAGTTTCCGCCAACATTTTCAAGCAAGCCTGTGGCGTGAACAGGTCTCCGCTGCCCAGCACGGTGCGGTCGCCGGCGTGCCGTTTGACATCTCGCAGAAACTCCCAGCGACTGGGGCCGATGTAACGCTGCTCGACTGTCCGGCCGTGAACGGTGACTGCCGCCACGCCCCGGGCAAACGCGCCGTCGAAAATGGTGAAGAACAAGTCCCGGCTTTTTGCGGTGTCGTCGAGTCCCCGCCGCATCTTTACGGTCACCGGCTTTTCGGGCGGCACCGCCTCGCGCACACGCGAGACAATTTCCAACGCCACGTCGGGCTGGCTCAACAAATACCCGCCCCGGCAGCGGCCCAACACCTTTTTCACCGGGCAGCCAAAGTTAATGTCGATCACGTCAAAGCCGGCAGCGGCCAACTCGGCCGCCGCGGGCCCAAATTCGGCCGGGTCGCTGCCCATCAATTGCCCGCCGACGGGATGCTCTTCATCGGCCACTCGTTGCCAGCGGCGGATTTTCCGGCCCCCTTGCAGCACGATACGGTCGAGCACTACTTCGCACAACGCATACGAAGCCCCCAGCCGCCGGGCAATCACTCTCATCGCCAGATCGCTATAGCCCGACAGCGCCGCCTGCACCACCGGAAAACCGATGTCGACGTTGCCAATCCGCAGCGGGCCGAGATTGCATTGCATCAGGTCAATTCTTGTAGGCAGGACCATTGGGGGTCAAGCCAGGGTCGTGCAGAAACTGTGTTACTCGCCCACACAAACCCGAAGCGCTAGCGAGGCGGCGTCCTGATTCTGCCTCGCTGGCGTTTCGGGTTGGAGTTTTGCCGCCGGCTGCGCTTTGCTACGGCTCTGTAGGGAACGCCCTCCGTGGCGTTCCGTGAAATGCGATTCGACGTCAACCCGCCCCTCGCGGAACGCCACGGAGGGCATTCCCTACAGACGTGGGCGGGAGGCCACCTTCCCAACGCATTACCCCGGCCGCGTCACGCGCTCGATCAGCTCGCGGTCGAAATAATTCACCTCCATGCCGGCATCGACCACAATCCGCTGGGCGTTGATGCCGCTGGAACGCGGGCTGAGCAAAAAGGCCGCGGCGTTGGCTACTTCTTCCGTCTGCACGGCCTGCTTGCGAAGCGTCGCCTGCTCGGCATAGAGATAGGCGTCGACGTAGCCGGGAATGCCCGCCGACGCCGAGGTTTTTAGCAGGCCCGGCGCCACCGCGTTGAATCGCACGCGCGAAAACTGGCTGAATGACTTCGCCAGGAACACCAGCGACGAGTCGAGCGCCGCCTTGACCGGCGCCATGAAACCATAGTTTTCGCTGGCCATGCGAGTGGTGGAGATCGAAATCGTGACTACCGAGGCGTCCGGATCGAGCCGTGGTTGAAAGGCGCGTGCCAAGGCAATCAACGAATAGCACGAAATATCGACCGACCGTAAAAATGCCTTTTTCGAGGTTTCGTGGAACGGCCGCGGCCCATTATCGTAATCGGCAAATGCAATCGAATGTACTAAGCCGTGCCACGTCGGCCGCCGCGGGCCGATCTCGTCGATCAGCCGCGCGATTTGGTCTTCATCTTCGACGTCGCACACGTAGATCTCGGCATCGCCCAAAAACCGCGCCAGCGACTCCTTGCGCTCCGCCGATCGCACCACATAGACCACGTCGGCGCCGGCCTCTTGGAGCACGTGGCCCACGTGCCACGCCACGCTCTTGCGGTTGGCCACGCCGAATACCAAGATCGACTTGCCCGTCAGTTGCAAATAATCCATTCTTCACCGCCCGATGCCGTATTCGTCGAGTTTGCGATAGAGCGTGGCCCGGCTCACCCCCAGCAGCCGAGCTGCTTCGGGCACGCTGCCCTCGGCGCGGGTCAGCGCCTCGCGAATCAAGCGTTGTTCCCACTCGTCGAGCCGCAGCGACTGGCTGGCGGCTGGGTCGCCGGGCAGAAAAACCGCACCCTGAGCCGGGCTTTTTAGTCGCTCGACTTCGGCTTGCAGACGCTCTTCGTCGCGCAGCCGCGCCAGCACCAGCACCGCGACGCTGGCCACCGAAATGGCAAAATCGAAATGCGATTGGCGGAACCGGCCGTCTTCGAGATACACGTACAGCGCGCCGAGAGCGGCTGGGGCCTGCTCCGCATCGACCGGCCGCACAGCGACCAACGGCACGCAGAGCGCATCGGCATAGTGCCGTACATCATCGACCCCCGCCTGCTGATTGGCGATCCAAACGGCGTGCCCTTCTTCGCAGACCAGCTTCGTCAGCGGTTCGCTCAAGACGATTGGCGCCGGCGGCGCCTCGGGCACCACCATCTTCGGCGTCAGTTGGCCGTGGTCGCTCTCCAAAAACCCCACGGCCGAAGCGCCCGTCCGCTCGCGCAGCAGATCGAGCGAGACGCGCATCACGTCGCCGGCGTCGCGGCTGCCCAGCGCGCGCAGACAAAGCTGATAGAGCAAGAGCAACTCTTGAGATTGTTCCGATTCGCCGGCGGCGGCCAGGGCGACTGGTTCGCTCGTCGGCTGGCCAACACGGGTGTCTTTGATGAGCGTCTGCGTGATTTTCGGACCGACGAGCGGGCCGACGGTCGGCGGCTGCTCGCACTCGTGAAAGACGAACTCGGTGGCGCCGACCCGCAGCCGGTGCCCGTCGCCGAGCGTCGCGTGCTCGACCCGCTCGCCGTTAACGAACGTGCCGTTGCGGCTCTGCGCGTCGCGCACCCACCAGGCCTGCTCATCGTACGAAACGACGGCGTGTACGCGCGAGCAAAGCGCGTCACTGAGCATCAGCGTACACTCGGCGCCGCGGCCGATGCGGGTTTTTTTTGCCGGGTCGAGCGGCAAACTGGCCCCCGCCTGCCGGCCCGCGGTGATGGTCAAAAAGGCATGCACGGATCGACGTGAAACGCCCCAAGTGACAAGGGTCTTGAACAACCTATTATGAACTGCCGAGCCGCCGGTTGACCACCCCGCGGCGGGGGCTTAAAGTACAGGCTGAGTTGCTGCTACGCCCCAAGTCGCCCCGCGCGGTTCTGTTCGCCGGGGCTGAGCCGACGAGAAGAGATGCTGGCCAAGCGCGTGATTCCCTGCCTCGACGTCGATCGTGGCCGGGTGGTCAAAGGTACGAATTTCGTCCAACTGCGCGACGCGGGCGATCCCGTCGAAGTCGCCGCCCGCTACGAGCGCGAGGGCGCCGACGAGCTGGTGTTTCTCGACATTACCGCCAGCCACGAAGGCCGGGCCATCATGCTCGACGTGGTGCGGCGGACCGCCGAGGTCGTCTTTATGCCGCTCTGCGTCGGCGGCGGCATCCGCACGATCGAAGACATTCGCGAACTGCTCAAGGCGGGCTGCGATAAGGTGTCGATCAACTCGGCCGCCCCGAAAAACCCCAGTTTCGTGCGCGAGGCCGCCCATCGCTTCGGCAGCCAGTGCATTGTGGTCAATATCGACCCCAAGCGGGTCCACAAAGACGGCCGTGAGGTCTGGGAAGTCCATATCAACGGCGGCCGGGTGGGCACCGGGCTGGAGGCCGTGGCCTGGGCCCGCGAAGTCGAGCGGCTGGGCGCCGGCGAAATCGTGCTCACCTCGATGGATGCCGACGGCACCAAACAAGGGTATGATCTAGAGATCACCGCCGCGGTAAGCCGGGCGGTCGGCATTCCGGTGGTGGCCAGCGGCGGGGCCGGACGGCCCGAGCACCTGGCCGACGCCATCCAGCTTGGCCGGGCCGACGCCGCGCTGGCCGCCAGCATCTTTCACTTCGGCGAGTTTACGATTCAACAGACGAAACAGTTGATGGCCGACCGCGGCATTCCCGTCCGACTGGCTGCCTAGATAATGAGTCGAATATGACACTCGGCATTCAAACTACCGGCATCGAAAACGACGCCTTAGCCGAAAAATTCGTCAAGAAGCGCGAAGAGCTGGAGATCGACAAGCTCTTCCGAGCTTTGGTCAAGCTCAAAGGCAGCGACCTGCACATGAAGGTGGGCCGACCGCCCATCGTTCGGATCAACGGCACGCTCCGTCCGCTCGATCGCGATTCGATCGACGACGAAGAAATGGTGCGGCTGATCTTCCCGATGTTCAGCAGTCGCAACCGTAAAATCTTCGAGGAGACCGGCGGGGCCGACTTCGCCCACACCACCGACGTCGACGGCTCGATGTGGCGGTTTCGCGTCAACGTCTTGCAGCAGCTCGGACACGTGGGCCTGGTGGCCCGCCGCGTCAACCAATTCATTCCGCCCTTCGAGGGGCTGAATCTGCCGCCCGTCATGGAGTCGCTCTGCAAGTGGGACCAGGGCATGGTGCTGCTGGCCGGCGTCACCGGTTCGGGCAAGAGCACCACCATCGCCTCAATGCTCAACTGGATCAACCAGAACTATCGCAAGCACATTCTGACGCTGGAAGACCCGATCGAATTCGTCTTTACCGAGGAAAAGTGCCTGATCAACCAGCGCGAGATCGGCATGGACGTGGTCGATTTCGGCATCGGCATGAAACACGCCGTGCGTGAAGACCCCGACGTGATGCTGGTGGGCGAAATGCGCGATGAAGAGACGTTTCTCACCGCCATCCACGCCGCCGAGACGGGACATCTGGTGTTCGGAACGATCCACGCTTCGAGTGCCCCTTCGACCATCGGCCGCATTCTCGACTTGTTTCCGCAGTCGATGCACCCGGCCTTGCGCAGCGCCATCGCCATGAACATGAAGGCCATCGTCGCCCAGAAGCTGCTGCCATCGATCAAAGAAGGCGTGGGCCGCGTGCCGACCGTCGAGATCATGGTGTTCAACTCGATCATCCGCAAGCTGGTGCTGGAAGAGAAAGACGAGAAGCTGGGCGACGCCATTCGCATGTGCGAGAAAGAAGGCATGCAGGACTTCACGATGAGCCTGAAGAGCCTGGTCGACAAAGAGCTGATCGACCGTGCGACGGCGTTCGAAGTGGCGCCGAACGTCGATGCCCTGCGGATGGCGCTCAAAGGGATCGAAGTCCGAGCCCCCGGAATTCTTTGATGGTCGGCAAGCTGCGTTGCTGGGTACTCTTGACCCTCACTTGGTTGCTGTGCGCGCCCGCTGCGCTGGCGCAGCCGGGTGCAATGCCGCCCCCTGGCACTGGGCCCGGGGGACCAGGCGGCGATCCGCTGGAATCGCAGCTCAACCAGTTGGCCCCCGATCTGCCGGTCGCCGGACTCGTGGCGGCCGGAGTGTTGGTCATCGTCTATCTTCTGGTGATGCTGCCCGCCTACGTGGGGCTGTTTCTGATCTGGGTCTCCTCTTCCGACTGGGTGAACCAAGACCGCTTTTTCCGCCGCGAGAGCAAGAACTGGAACCTGGCGATGTTCCTGCCCTTCGCCATCTGCTTTCCGGTTACGGCATTCATCTTCTGCAATCCCCTCATTTCGATCAGTACGTTCAGCGTCAGTTTTTGGATCGGCTTTCCGATCCAACTGCTGGCTTGGCTCATTCCGTTCGTCATCTACGTGGCCAAGCGCAACCCGCAAATGCAGCCCGACGACAAGGTGTTCACCAAGCAGCACATTCGCCGCTGGACCTCGGCCAAGCTGCAAAAGATCGGCATCAAGACACGCTCGGAAGAGATGACGATCGACGACATCGGTCCGCCGCTCAAGCTGTCGGGACGTGGTGGCGCCACAGACCGCGACAACACCGCGCACCTGCTCATGGCACGGCAAGCGCCTGGCTACGTGCCGGCCCGCGAGCTGTTGGCCCAAGGGCTCGACAACCGGGCCGGCGCCGTCATGCTCGACTACACCCAACAGGCAGTCGCCGTGCGAATGCAGGTCGACGGCGTCTGGCATCCCGGCGAAAACCTCGAGCGCGAGCCGGGCGACGCCTTGCTGGCCGTGCTTAAGCTGCTGGCCAGCCGCAACCCCAACGAACGCCGCGCCCGCCAACAAGGTAAATTCGGCGTCGAATACAGGGATTACAAGAATGAATGCCGGCTGATGAGCCAGGGCACGCAAACCGGCGAGCGGGTGTTGATTCAATTCGAGGATCCGTCGGTCAAGAAAAAGCGGCCGCTTGACCTGGGCATGCGGCCCAAAATGTTCGAAGATCTGCAGCCCGTGCTCAATAGCCACGCCGGCATGGTGGTGGTTTCCGCGCCCGCCGGCGGCGGCCTGACCAGCTTGCTGCACGCCATCGTCGCCTCGATGGACCGCTATACCCGCGGCTTCGTCGATGTCGAAGACGCCGCCACCAAGGAAGTCGAAGTTGAGAACGTCAACGTCACCACCTTTAACGGCGCCGCCGGCGAAACGCCGCTGACGGTGCTGCCCAAGCTCCTCCGCGAATATCCTGATGTGCTGGTCGTGCCCGACATGAAAGACGCCGAAACGGTCGATCTGCTGTGCGACCAGACGGGCCTCGACCGCACGGTGGTGACCACGGTGCGGGCCAAGGAAGCCTCAGAGGCGCTGCTACGGCTGCTCGAATACAAAGCTCCGCGCGAGAAACTGGCCGCCGCCCTCAAGGTGGTTGTGAACATGCGGCTGGTTCGTAAGCTCTGCGACAAGTGCAAGGAGGCGTATGCCCCGCCGCCTCAGTTGCTCGAACAACTTCGCATTCCGCCCGGCCGCGTCGAGGCGCTCTATCGGCCGCCCACTCCGAATCCTGAGCAACCACAGGAGCCATGTCGCCAATGCCGCGGCATCGGTTACTTCGGCCGCACGGGCATCTTCGAAGTCTTAGTGGTCAATGAGCAGGTGCGCGAGGCGCTGATCAAAAAGCCGAAGCTCGACGTGCTGCGCCAGGCGGCCCGCCAGGCCGGCATGCGTACCCTTCAAGAAGACGGCCTATTGCTGGCGATCACCGGCGGCACCAGCCTGCCTGAGCTGATGCGGGCTCTCAAAGAAGCTTAATGCACGTGGAGGCGTACGAGGCCGAGCATCGGCAGGGTGGCGGTGGCGATCGCCAGAAACGTGCTGAATGAGAACGCAAGGCTTCCCAATGTCTCGACCACGGGATGAAAGGTCACTTTCACCTTCGATAGCGAGTCGGTGAGCACTTGCAGGCCGGCGAAGGCCATCAGCGAGACGAGCCAAAACGCCCCAGCCGCGATCGCGAACGGCGTGTACGGATCGCCCATGTCCGGCTTGACGGCCCCAATGATCATGCCGCCCACGGGCAGGCCGATTATCATTCCGAAAAAAAACGCCAGGACCCAATTCATGAATATCAAGGCGTTATTCCACATGCCCAGCTTGAAGCCCGTGGCCATGATCCACAGGAAGATGAATCCCCAACCGACAAGGTGGATGATGCTCAGGATCTCGGGGCCACTCACGAGGCGATTTCTCCTTCGGGCTTCTTAGGCTTGTCGGCCCGTTTGGGCGGTCGCGACAAAAAAGCAATGGCGATTGCCACCACCACCCAATAGCCGGTGAAGATGGCGCCGAGCTGCCAATCCATACCTTCGCTGCCCGGCGGCTTGACCGGCCCGCCGCCCTGGGCCAGAGCCGCCGCGCCATCGGCCACGACGGCAACGACTCCCAACATGATGGCAAGCACTCGACACA
>DATFDL010000177.1:0-7498 GCA_035252155.1 Pirellulales bacterium
AGCGCCGCCAACAGCCATTGTTTTTTCACGAAACGCCTCCTGGGTGGGCCGGACAAAGACGAGCCGGATTGGTTCTGGGCTATGTCTGCCGGTGTGTGCGAACTTACATTTGTATTGCCAACGGGAAAAACGGTCAAGTCAGCCATGGCGCACCGCCTCTCAACGCGAAACCGCCTGAATTCGACGAAACTGAGCCAAAAAGTGCTTGGAAGCGGTAAACCAGAAAGGCGTAGAAACTGGTTTACCGCCCCAAGCCCAGATCGCGCTGGAGTAACGCGATCGCACCAGAACCAACCGCTTCAAATACGATAGTCCGAACGACCCTGAGCGGGCCCTAAAGGCCTGCCCGACCGTCCGTTCCGCCTAATTCCGGGTTCCGAGTGCAGTTTTAAGAAGAAGTTAAAGTTTCTGGTGCGGACTTCTTACTAAGCAATGGCTGTGCCAGCATGGAAGGACCGTGGGGCGAGCGAGGTCGGTTGGCCGAATGGTTTGCGGCATAACTTGCTGTTTTCAAAGCTCTTAGTCACGCCAGAGGGTTCAGGGTTCAGGGTTCAGGGTTCAGCATTTTGCTGTATCCCGCAATCTTCGGCTCAGGCGTCCGTGGCAATAAACCGTGCACGGGCACCTTGGCGACTGCACAGATTTTATACAGAGCTCAGAGGTCGGAGGCCGGAGGTCAGGGAAAGACAGCACTCTTGCCCAGGTCGTTGGTTGAGGGACGACGTCCGTCACGAACCCTGACCTCTGGCCTCCGGCCTCTGACCCCTTTCCCGTTAAACTCCGTCCATCCTGCCCCAACGCCACGTCGTCGCCGGAACATCTTACCTGACCGGCACTTTCGCCCTTCCGTATTCAACGGTTTTGATGATTGATCCGAGCGTTCCTTTCCGAAGAGTCTTGATGGATAGTCCGACTGTTCCGGCACCGCGCGGAAAGGTCGCGCGGTGTGTTGGATTTAGGGGGGAAACCGACGATGCGAAAGCAATGCGGCTGGAAATCGTGGAAGTCTTGGTTCGTTGCGGCTGGGCTGTGCAGTGTCGCCGCGCCGGGTTTGGCTGACCTGCCGCCGCCCGGCGCGCCGTTGCCCCCCGGCAGCTCGGCACCGTCCGAAGACCTGCCCGTTCCCAGCGGTAGCTCAGCGCCCCAGCTTGGCTCGCCCGCCGGATCATCGGGGGAAGCGGGGCAGCAATCGGGCGAGCTGACGACCATCGATCTGGCTACGGCGCTCGATCTGGCCGGCGTGCGGAACCCGGAGATCATGATCGCTCGCGAGCGCACCAACGAGACGATGGCAATCCGGATGTTTGCGGCAGCGCAGATGTTGCCCAATTTGAACGCCGGCACGAACTTCGACACTCACAGCGGCAACCTGCAACAATCGAGCGGCCACATTTTGGATGTGAGCCGCAGCGCGCTTTACTACGGCGCCGGCGCCAATGCGATCGCCGCCGGTTCGGTGAACATTCCCGGCGTATTCTGGAACCAGAATATCTCGCAAGGCATCTTCACTTATTTGGTCGCACGGCAAACTGTGCGGCAACAGCAGTTCACCAGCCAGGCGATCCGCAATCAGGTGTTGTTGCGTGTTTCGCTGGCCTACGTCGAGTTGTTGCGGGCCTCGGGGCGTCGGGCAATCGCCATCCGCATTCGCAACGACGCCGCCGAGATCGCCCGGCTCACCGCGGCGTTCGCCCGCACCGGCCAGGGGCGGCAGGCCGACGCCGACCGGGCGGCCACCGAACTGGGCAAGCGCGAGACCGACCTGATGATCGCCGAGGGCGAACTGATGATGGCCTCAGCGCGGCTGGCGCAATTGCTCAATCTCGAACCGACGGTCCGGCTGCAACCCGTCGAGCAATGGGTGGTGCCGATGCCGTTGGTGCCCGAACCGATTACGATGGCCGAGTTAATCGCGATGGCGTTGCTGCGTCGGCCCGAGCTGGCGGCGTCCCGGGAACAGATCCAAATTGCCGTCCTCAATCTACGCGGATCGCGAATTCTGCCGTTTTCACCGACCACCCTCGTGGGTTTTAGCGCTGGCTCGCTCGGCGGCGGTAGCAACCTGCAGCCGGTACGATTTGGCAATTTCAAAGGTCGCAACGATTTTGATGTGGTGGCCTATTGGACGCTGCAGAACCTGGGCGTCGGCAATCGGGCACAAATTCGGATGGCCCAAAGCCGCTTGCGGCAATCGGACCTGCGGCAGGTGGAGGTGCTCAATGCCGTGCGGCTCGAAGTGGCTAACGCCTATGTGCGGGCCCAGACGCGCTTCGCCCAGATTGGCACAGCCGAACGCGCAGTCCGCAGCGGCATCGACGCCTTTGATGAAGATCTGAACCGCATCCGCAACAATATTGGGCTGCCGATCGAGGTGCTCGACAGCATGCGGCTGCTGGGGCGAGCGCGGTTTGAGTATTTAGAAGCGATCGCTGAATATAACGCCGCCCAGTTTGAGCTGTATGTGGCCCTAGGCCAACCGCCCGCCGATTATCTGGCTCGTCCAGAGCAGCCAGACGACGCGAACCGGCCCGCGCCGGCCGGAACCAGCGTGGCGCGGAGCACGCGGCGGTCGCCTGCTCCTCCGCCGAAACCCAGGCTGGTCAGCCACACCCGGCGGTAGTCCCGGCCCTTGTGGCCGGCTGAGGTAAAATAGCGTTTCCCGGTTTTTACTTTTGCATTTTGACTTTGTATGGCTGATCACGATCACCGCTGCCATCGCGCATCGCAGTGGGAAAGTCAAAATGCAAAATGCAAGAGTAAAAATGCAAAATGGTTCTTTCGCACGCATGCCATGCTGAAAAACCTGCTTCGTTTCGCTGTTTTTGCCGCTACGCTCGCGGCATTCGTGTTATTGCCTGGCAGGCTCTTGCTAAGTGCAGACGGTCAACCACCGCCGCAGCGCCGCTCGACGGGCTATTTGCCGCTCGACCGGTGGCGATCGTTGCAGCAAGCCATGAACGACCGGGCCGATCCCGCGCTGCCGCAGGCCCCGCCCGAAAACGATGAGCGTTCCGCGCCTGAGGACGAAGTCGATCGGACACAACAGGTCATCTCGCGGCTGCACCATCTGGGCGGTCGACCGGTCAAGTTGCCGCTGGTCGACAAAAAGTATTCGCCCGCGTCGCAATCGTATTTGCCGCTGCAACGTTGGAATGCGTCGCAGGCCGAGCAGCAGCCGGTCGCACCGAACCCGCCGGCCGCCGATGACATGGGCACCCCGCTGGCCGCGCCGAACCGCCGAGGCCCGGCGTTGGTGCCGCAAACCGCCATGCCCGCCGGCCCGCGCGTGATCTTCCGGGGCGATCGCTCGCGGAATTCTGTCGGGCCAGACGGACAAGCAAGAAGTGTGGTCCCTGAGCCGGTCACACCTGCCGGGGCTACCGACGCCGGCACTCCGGCGACGAATGCTTCGCTCCGCGTTCGGCAGCCTCGGCTCGATGCCGGCGAAGAGAGCGTCGATGCGCTGCCCGAACCGCTGCCGGAGATCAATCCCAGTCGCCCTCCCGGCTCGCGCACCCGCGCGGAAACCGTCGACGCTCCCTCCGCAATCCCCTTGCCGGAGAACGAGTACTTCATCGACCTCGAGACGGTCATTCGCCTGGTGGCTTCAGGCAACCCGACCGTGGCGATCGCCCGCGAAGAGGTGCGAGAGATGCTCGCGCTGCAAACGCGAGCCAACAGCATGCTGCTGCCCAGCCTGAACGCCGGTGCCTCGTTGCACGAACACCAGGGGAACTTTCAGGCTTCGACCGGCCAGATCAAATACATCTATTCAAAATCGTTGTACTACGGCGGTGGTACGCGTGCCTGGGCGGCCGAAGCTCCGGCCGTGCCGATGGTCAGGCTCTTCAGCCACCTGGGCGACGCCATCTTCGAGCCACTGGCGGTGCGACAGCAAGTTTCTTCCAGACGGTTCAACTCGACGGCCACCTCCAATACCATCTTGCTCGAATCGGTGATGCGCTATTTCGATCTGCTGGGGGCCGAGGGGCGATTGCAAGCCGCGCGTGAGACCGAGCGCGAAACGGCCGAGATCGTGCGGATCACGGCTTCCTACGCGCTGACCGGGCAGGGTCGCGAAGGCGATGCCAACCGTGCCCGCACCGAAGCCTATTTGATGCACACCGAAGTACAACGGGCCGAAGAGCGCGAAGCGTTGGCGGCCGCCAAGCTGAGCGAGATTCTAAGTCTCGAGCCAACCGTACGCTTACACACCGTCGGCGGGCCGATCGGCGGACTGGAAATCATCGACGCCAACACCGAGCTGCAAACGCTGATTCGCATGGCCGAGCGGCGGCGGCCAGAGTTGGCGGCCGGCAGCGCCAATATCCAGCACAACATGACGCGGCTGCGGCAAGAAAAGACGCGGCCGCTGTTTCCCATGGTGATGCTCGGCTACAGTGCCGCGTCGTTCGGCGGCGGCGGCGTGTTGTTTCCGCCGTTTTTCGGCACGTTCCGCGGCCGGCAAGATTTCGACGCCCTGGCGGTCTGGTCGCTCACCAACATGGGCGTGGGCAACGCGGCCACCGTCTCCGAGCGGCGGGCCGTGCTTAACCAATCGCTTGCCGAGCGCAATCGCGCCTTGAACGGAGTGCGGCAAGAGGTCATCGCCGCCTACGGGCTGGTCCACGGCGAACGGCTGCAGATTCAGATCACGCAGCGCCAGCTTGCCGACACCGAGGAGGGCTTTCGCGAAGAGTTCCGTCGCTTGCTGGGGGCCGAGGCGCTGCCGATCGAGGTGCTCAACAGCGTCGACCAGTTGGGCGTCGCTCGCCAAGAACTCATCAAGGCGGTGACCGGCTACAACCAAGCCCAGTTCCGGCTCTATGTGGCCACCGGCATGTCACCCACGCGGGCCGTGCAAACGGCCAGCGCGGGCAAGTAGGTGACTTCCCGCCTTGCGATTAAACGCTATGCTGATTAGGCGACGACCGGACATTCGTCCAGGTCGTCGGCGATCAGGTCCATAGCGGAGCAAAACATGGCGACACCGTCTTCGCGTAAAGAGCATGCCTCGGACGTCACTCGTGAGCAGCTTGTCGATTTGCTCAACGAAGACCTGGCGCGGGAATATCAGGCGATCATCGCCTACGTGGTCTACTCGCAGGTTCTCAAAGGCGCGCCGTACATGAACATAGCCGCCGAGCTCGAAGTACACGCCTCGGAAGAGCTCGCGCACGCCCTTACGATCGCCAAGCAGATTGACTATCTGGGTGGCATGCCCCAGGTTACGCCAAAGCCCGTGAAGACCTCGGAAAAGCCTGAGCAAATGCTGCGATTCGACCTGGACAACGAGAACGAAACCATTCGGAATTATCGCCAGCGAATACGGCAGTGCGAGTCGCTCGGCGAGTTCGCTCTCGCCGAGCAAATTCGCCAGATCCTGGTGCAAGAGCAGGATCATCAAATCGCGCTTGCCACGGCATTGGGCGTCGAGGTTCCCAATGTGGGAGAAGCAACGGGCTAAGCCATCGCTTTCACCGCTCGGCTTTGGCAAGCTGGGCTTCCGCGCGCAGTCGATAATACTCGGCAGCGAGACCGTCAGAGACGAGCCCTTGGCCGGTCTTGGAAAAGGCTTTCGCCGTTTTCTCCAGTGACGTCGTGCGCGCGACGTGCGCCTGATAGGCCGCACGGCGCTCGGCCGCTGTGGTGGCCGCATCGAGCTCCGACTCCAGAATATGTTGAGACCATAGTTCGAGATCTTCGATGTCGAAATGCTGCTGGTGCGTGACCCGCGAGAACATTTGCGCGAACACGTCGCGGGCCAGCTTCAGCCGGGTTGCGGCCTCGGGCTCGGGCGCCGGCTTGACGTCGGGCGCCGAGAGCGCGGCACACGAGAAAATCGCAAGTAGACTCGCCGAGAGCCAAATTGATCTGGACATGGCAACCTCCGTCAAAGTGAAATGTTGCGGGAATGCGAAGCAGTTGGGCGATCGAGGAACAGCATACCATGCCTGGTGAAAATCTCGATCTTTCGAGTGAACTGCCTTCGCCGGACAACGGTGGTGGCGGAGCGAGTGACGGGCGGCCGTTCATCGGCATTCATTTCGCTTGTTGCGACGTATATTGCCGAATCTACCGAAACCGCGAGGCCACCGCTTACCAAGGCAACTGCCCCAAATGTTCGCGGCCGGTGCGGTTGCGGATCGGTGCGGGCGGCACCGACGCACGGTTCTTTACCGCCTATTGAGTCGCCGGGGTGTTTCGAGTACCTTTTGCCGCCCCCACGCGGGCGGGACCCTGTCATATGGATTACGATGTCGAACGCTGCACCCGGCATTGCGCGGCCAGCGGACGCGAGCTAAGGGAGGGCGAGGATTTTTTTTCGGTGTTGCGGGCCGAGCGGGGCGCGGTGCATCGGCTCGATTATGCGGTCGAAGCCTGGACCGGACCGCCCGAAGGCGCCTTCGCCTGGTGGAAGTCGCGCATGCCGACGCGCGAGGCCAAGCAGGGACAGCTTGCCCCCAACGAGGCGTTGCTGGCGTTGTTCAACGAGCTGGAACGGGCCGAGAGCGACGAAGACCTGCGTTACGTGCTGGCGTTGCTGCTCGTGCGGCGGCGAGTGTTGCGGGAGGAAGAAATCGAGCACGACGCCGCCGGCCGCGGCGTGCTGGTGCTCTATTGTCCGCGCGACGAAAGCACGCACCGCGTGCGGGTGGTCACGCCCGACCCGCGGCGCGCCGATGAAATTCAGGCCGAATTGTCGCGGCTGCTGTTCGCGACTGCGGGGGATGACAATCAAAATGCATAATGCACTGCGCAACGTCTGTAGGGAACGCCCTCCGTGGCGTTCCACGAACTGCGATGCGGTGTCGCTCCGCCCCTCGCGGAACGCCACAGAGGGCGTTCGCTACAGAGGCCGGTACCGTCTGTGGTTGCCATTATTGTTGACGCTCTTTTGCGCGAGCGGCGCAAGCTGCCCACAGTTCGTCCACAACTATGGGCCGCCGCTGCCGCGCGTGCTGCCGCCCACACCGACGCTGACCGACGTGATCCACGTGGTCAACAATAACAGCGCACGAGTGCAGTCACTGGCCACCGAAGAGGCCACGATCAGCGTGCCGTTCATGCCGTCGCTGCGGGCGCGGCTCTATCTGGAACGGCCGCGGAGGTTTCGGTTGTTCGGCGATACGGCGTTCAGCAACGAGGTCGACCTGGGCAGCAACGACGAACTGTTTTGGTTCTGGGCGAAGCGCAATCCGCAGCCCGCCATTTTCTTTTGCCGGCACGACCAGTTTGAGCAAAGCCTGGCCCGCAGCCTATTGCCCGTCGAGCCGCAATGGCTGATCGAGGCGCTCGGCGTGGTCACGCTCGACCCGGCGGCCAGCTACGATGGTCCGACGCCGGTCGCCCCCGGACGGCTGCGTATTTCGACGTGGGTGCAAACCGGCCAGGGCCGCCTGCTCAAAGTCACTGAAGTCGACGACTCGCAGGGTTGGGTGCTGGCACAGTATCTCTACAACGAGCGGCAGCAGCCCGTGGGCAGCGCGATGGCGAG
>DATFDL010000178.1:0-10702 GCA_035252155.1 Pirellulales bacterium
GCCAAAGAAGAATGCGGCCAACGAATGGACGATTGCGTCGAGCGATTGGTGGCTCGGCAGACCGATGCTTGTCATTTCGTAAGAACCTCCGCCGGCGAGCCGGACGCGCCAATGCGACTCATTGTCGTCAAAGCCTATACCGTTTACGGTAACCGCCCCCTCAACCACGGGCGTCCTTGATTGCTCAAGACGATTAAACCAAGGTCGCGAAATCTGAGTCGTCGGTAGTTGCGGTGCGATTTTTTTCTCGAACCAAGGCGCGTATACGAGAGTCAGATACACGGCACCGAGCCATGCGAACCCAGCAAATCCAGCGCGTCTAAGCCCGCGAGAAAAGACGCCGCCAAGCACGGCGAGCGCAAGCAAAAGTAGAACGCCGGAAAGCAAGCCCGAAGCCCACCAGCGCGACGGAGATGCCACGGCCGCGCAGGCGACTGCAAGGATTACGACGGCTGCGAATAGCGTACGCATTGAGTAGCGCAATCCCGCCACGGCTGTGCTCTGGTTGGAAATGCCGATTCGTTCGCGAGGAGTGACGGCCTGGAAGGCCATCCTACGGAAGGCCGTCTCGGCGCAGAATAGCGGTCGCCGAGTCGTGCGGCAAGCGTTACGGTTGATGCGGGTGCGGCCGGCGGATTACGATGAACGTATGGACGACAACAACGAGCAAGCGCCCATCACGGCGATTGAAGAACCTGCCGCGGCAACGCCCGCCCGCCGCTGGGCCGCAGCCGTCGGGCCGTGGCTCGATCGGGTGCTGTTGAACGTGCGGGTGTGGCTGCCGGCCCTGCGCACGCCCGACATGAAGGCCCGGCAAGTGAAATATCGGGCCCGCGAAAGCCGCAAAGCGATGACCTGGAGCATCGGTTTTCCGCGGCAGTGCTGGCAATGCGCGGCGACCGACGGGTTAACTAGCCGAAAGTTCTCGGAGGAGATACGCAGCTTCGAGTCGCCCACCAATATCCTGGGCGGCACCTGGGGCGTGGCCGCGGTGTTTCTCTTTTTTTGGATCTTTATCGGCGGAGGGTGGTCGTTGAAACTGTCTTTCTTGATCGCCGCCGGCGGACTGGTCGCGTTGTGGGTCAAAAGTTGGAAGGAGCGAGTGCGCGTCACGGTATGGAGTTGCGCCGCGCATCTCGACGAGCTTACGCCGCCCGAAGCGGTGAGTTACGACGAAGACCTCTATCTCTACGCGCCCAGCGAGCAACTGGCCGAAGCGGCCCGCGCTGAACTGATTGCGGCGCGCAAGAAAGAGGGCAAGCACCCCAGCGATGCGTCGTCCCCACGTGCCCCGCCGCCGCGAGTAAAGGCTGAGGCCAATGAGTCGGCGGCTCCGACTCCGTCACCGCCTGTCGTCGTGCGGGAGGAATTGCCGCCGCTCAAGCTGGCCGGCGACGACGACGAAGGTCTGTAGGGAACGCACCCCGTGGACCTAGCGGCATGTGGACCAGCCGCGCTCGGCTGGTTCCGCGACGCCGACTGGTGTCGGCGATGCACTGCCGAGGGCGGCTGTGCCACATGCCGGTTCCGATTAGAGGTGCATATTGCGATGCCGCATGCTACGCGGCGCGCAGTTGCAGCAGCGTGTCGAGCAGCGATTGGGCGGTGCTGATCACCTGCGCGTTGCCTCGATACTGCGTCGAAGCGAGAATCAGGTTGATCAGGCTGTTGCCCACGTCGGTGTTCGACTGCTCGAGCGCGCCGGAAACGATTGAGCCGATGCCGTTCTGGTTCGGATTGCCAATGATCGGCAAGCCCGAATTGACGCCCGGCGCATACAGATTTTGGCCCATCTGTTCCAGTCCGGCGGGGTTGGCAAACCTGGCCAAGACGATTTGCCCCAGGTCGCGCTGCGTGCCGTTGTCGAATACGCCCTTGATGACGCCGTCTTCGCCGATGATGTAACTGGTCAGCTTGCCCGGTGGAAAGCCGTCCTGGCTGCTGGCCTGCAGATTGGCCGTGGTGGCCGCCAACCCTGAAACCTGCGAAAAATCAAGGTTGAACTGCAGCGGCTTGGCCGAGGGCACGTGCGTGCGATCGACCGAGACCGTCGAGTTGGTGGCCGAAAGGAATTTGCCGTTGCCATCGAAATTGACCAGCCCGGTGCCGACCGCGATGGTGGACCCGCTGACGGGGTCGTTCTGCGGCGAATCGGCGAACCAGCGATACGTAGTTTCGCTGCTGGTGCGGCTTTGCAGAACAGCCGTGATGCGCACGTTGATCGGAATGCCCAGCGAATCGTAGGTAATGACGTCGGCCACGGCGCTTTGTCCGACGGCCGCCTGTGTTTGGCTGAAGCTCATCGGCACCGCCTGAGTGCCGCTGGCCGTTTTCAATTGCAGCGCCGAGAGACCGATCGAAACCGCATTGTCGACGCCGGAGTCACTGACAAATTCGATCGCGCCCTGCGCAGTGACCATCGTACCCGGCGAAACGCCCGACGAGTCGTTGGGAATCGGGTTGGCCGAATCCGGTCCTGGCGGCGATTGGATGCCCATCGACTGCTGCATGAAGGTCGCCAAGTCGAGCACCGTGCTGGTCGGCGTGATGGTGAAGGTCGTGGGACTCAATTGGCTTCCGCCTTTGGTGCCGGTAAACGTAAGCGTGCCGGGCTGGAAAAGCTGCTGGTACGTGCCATTGCTGTACTGCAGCACGTTGGTCAACAGGGTGTTGCTGCTGATGGGCGGGCCGTTCAGATTTACCTGGGCGTTGCCGGCAATGGTGGCGTCGGGCACGTCGTCGGTAAAGCTCTCGTTGGGTGTGTTATTGGGGATTTCGGCGACGAAATTGAACTGGTTGGGATTGCTCGCCGAGTTGCGGTAGATGCGGCGCACGGTCCATTGCCCGCTGGCGTCGACCGGCAGGTTTTCCAAATGAATGCGTCCATTGACGACATTAATCGGCCCCAAGAGCGGCGTCGGCCGGCTTTCGATGCCGTTGCCAGGCCCGCCGATGGCATTGGCAAAGGTCACATAATAGCTGTAGTTGCCGCTCAACGCGGTGGTGTTGAGCGCCGCACCCAAAGCGCCGTCGGCGGTGGTGTCGGTGTAGGTGGTCGTGGTGTTGTTGGGAATCTCGGCCACCAGTTGATAATTGCTTCCACCGGCGGTGGTGCGATAGATCCGGCGGGTTTTATACGAATTCGTCGCGTCGGTAGGAATGTTGTTGAGCGTGATCGACTGATTGCCCGCAGCCAACGTAATCGGGCCGAGGGATGTTGACGGAAGGCTCTCGGTCGACGGGATCGTGCCCAGCGGTCCATCGGCAAACACGATCTTGTAGCTGTAGGTGCCCAGTGCCGTGAGTCCGCCGCCGGCGCCCTGGGCGAGGCTGGTGCCCGCGCTCAGAACGTCGGGCGTCACTGCTTGCTGGGGCGCTGGCCCGGCGGCCGGCGCGGTCTTCGAGGCATCTCCCAGCGGGCCCGTCTGGATGACGGCGCCGGTGGTGGCCACGTCGCCGGTGGGAGTGAGCGTACCTGACAAATCGACATTCTGCGTCGCCTCGGCCACGGCGGTCGATCCCAGCGGGATCGACACCGGCTGCAGACCGGTGGTTTGAATGTTGAAATTGCTATCGACGCCGTAGCCCATCAGGCGTTGGCCGGTGCTGGTGGTGAGGTTGTTCTGCGAGTTCGTCGTGAAGGTGCCGTTGCGTGTATAGAGCTGCTGGCCGCCGGTCGACTGGACGATGAACAGGCCGTCGCCCTGGATCGCCATGTCCGAGGGGCTGGAGCTGAGCTGCAGCGTGCCTTGCTTGAAGTCGGGCGTGATGGCAGCGACTTGCACGCCCAAGCCGATCTGGTTCGGATCGGTGCCGCCGTTGTCCGAAGTGGGCGCGGCCCCTAACGATAGCGTCTGCAAGAATTGCGTGGCAAACTCGGCTTGCGATTGTTTGAAGCCAATGGTGTTGGCGTTGGCCACGTTGTTGCCGGTGACGTCGATGGTCGTCTCGGCGGCCGTCAAGCCGGTGATCGCGGTGCTGAAAACGGAGGAAAGTCCCATGATGCGGGTCTCCTAAAACTTGCCCTTCGATTTACTTGATTCAATAATCGGTTGTTTCCGTTGAGGAATGAACGCTAACTATCGACCGACGTGATGTTCGAGAGTTCCAACGTCTGACCGCCGACGTTCACTTCGGGCGTGCCGTTCTTGAGGCTCACGCTACTCACCGCGCCCGAGACTTGGGTGCCGTCGCTGGCGAGACCTTCGATCTGCCTACCGATCAAACTGCCTGCCGTTGCGAGGCTCTGCCCCAAGACCACCGAGTTGAGCGACGTCGTCAAATCGGAGGTGGCCTGGATGTTGCGGATTTCACTGATCTGCTGCATGATCTGGTCACTGTTGGTGGGATTCATCGGATCCTGGTTTTGCAACTCCGTGATCAACATCTTCAGGAAATCATCCGGGGTGATGCCCGTCAGACCACTGCTTGTGGTCGAGGCGGATGAACCGGCGGTCGAACTGCCGCTGGCGCCGCTGGCAGCCGTGGGATCGGACGACGAGGGATCGTTGGTGACGCCCGAAAGGGCCGCGGCGCTGGGCAGGTTGGTCATACCCGGCAGGCTGGAAAGCGCGCTCGATAGCGGGTCGCTGGAACCGATCGACGAAGTGGACATGGCGTTTCCTGTGGTAAAAAAGGGTTCAGGGTTCAGCATTCTCATTCAGGGTCGGTCGGTTCGTGCGAACGCTTCGTGGCTGCGAGGATCCTGGGTTTCAGGCACAAAGCTCGACTCGTCAGTTACGGAGATCACAATAATGCTGAACCCTGAACCCTGAACCCTAAATGAGTACGTTCAACGCTCCGCTGATTTGCCCGGCCGCGGTCGACATTCGGTCGGCCGAATCGGCTGCCGCGACGGGCGTGGTCGTGTTCCGCGCGGCGGCCGAGCGGCGCGCGAAACCCTCGTTGTCGGAGTTTCCCTGCGGGGTCTGCGGCATGTTGCCAGGCGGTTGGTCCATCAGTTCGACGTCGAACCGTTCGATGCGAATATCCTGTTGGGCCAACCGGTCGCGCAGATCGGGCAGGTTGTCGAGCAGAAGCTGCTGGGCCGTGCTCGTCTCGGCCTGAATGTGCGCCGTGAGGGCGCCCTGCTTGACGCTAATTTGCACTTGCAGCGAGCCGAGGTCCGGCGGGCTGAGCCGCAGCCGCACCTGGCCCTGATCGCCCGCTGCTTGGAAGGCTCGGGCCACCCGCTGCACGAAACGAACGCGATCGACTCCGTTGGCCGACCCTGTGTCGGCCGCCGCTTGACCAATCTGCCGGGCAAACGGCGAGGGCATGCCCGTGGGCTGGTTGCTCGGCGGTGCGACCGGTGGGGCGGCGGGCTGAGCAATCGGCGGCGGCGTGTTGGCCGACGTAGTATGGTCAGCGTTGGCTGGGGCCGCAGCCGGCGCGGAATCGGATGCGACCGGCGCTGGCGCGGCCGGGGCGGCGGTCACAACCGTCGCGAGCTGCTGGGCAGCGGTCGCGGCATTTTGCTCCGGCGCGGAATTCACCGTCGAGTCGGTCGAGTTTTTAGTCGGCGCCGCCTTGGTCGTACTTTTGGTCGGGGGCGCACTTTGAACATTGGCAGCCGACGCCGCCCGCGACTGCACGGCGAGCACCTCGGCAGTGGGCGACGGACTTTGATCTGCGGTGGCCGGTGGCGTCTTCGTGGCCGTGGGTGTCTTGGTGGGCGCCGGCGTTTTGGTGGGCGAGGTGGCTTCAGCGACGGCCTGTGTGGCAGTCGCGGCCTGAGTGGCTTTGGCGTCGGCCGCTGGTTTCGCCTTCTTCGACGTGTCGCTGGGCGCGACTTGGGCCGCCGCCGATGCGGCCTTTACGGCTTCCTCAGAGGCGGCCGCGGAAGAGCTCGCGGCGGTTTGCGCCTTCGAGTCGGGCTTGGCGGCAGCCGATTGTCCAACGGTGGTTGGTAGCGCGGTCTTTTGTACGGAGGGCTTGGCGACCGCACGGGCCGTATTGCCGGTGGCTTTGTCGGAAGAGACCGGCGTTTTGGACGTTGTCTCGCCGGCCGCCTTGCTTTTCGCGGGCGAGGCATCGGCCCCCGGCGCTGGCGATTGGGCGGCGTTTAACGCCGCGGCTGCCGCTGCCGCGCCGTCGGTCGCGGTCGCTTCCTTGGAGTCGTCGCTCTTCTTGGTGCTCTTGCCTTGGTTGCCGTCCTTGCCGCCGCTCTTGCTGCCCGCCGAAGCTTTGTCGGTCTTTTTTCCACTGGAAGTTGGTTGGCTGGCGTGCGAAGAATCCGCGACGGGTGGCGACGTGGTATCCTCGGCCGACGAACGATCGGAGGATGAATCCTGATCGTGTGTCGTCGCTCCGGACGGCTGCGGCGCAGATCCGCTCGCGGGAGTCGTGTTTTGTGCGGCTGCTTGCGGCTGGGGTGCTTGCTGTTCATCCGGCGGGGGTTGATCGTCACCGCCCGAGGGCTGCCGCTGTTGGGCGGCCGGCGGAGGCGGAGGTTCCGGCGCGTCGACGGGCGGCGGGGGAGGGGGCGGAGCTTGGGCCTGCATCAGCAAGTCGCTGAAGGTGCCGCCGGCCCGGCTCGCCCCGCTGGATGTAGGCGTCACCGCCGTCTCGAACAGGCTTCGGCCGCTCGAAGTATCCAAAGGGATGGCAAACATCGGTTCGTTTCCAATTGCCGGTTTTGAAGATCAAAACCGATTATCGAGGGCCGGCGGACGGCTTGGCCGCTTCGTCCGGTAGATCGATCGCTTTCTCGGTTTCGTCGATGAGCTTAGTTTCGGGCACGCCTTCGCGAATCAGTTTCAAGATTTCGGCCAACGTCTGCGCCTCTTCATCCGTCTTGAACTCGTCGAGGATTTTTTTCCGCTTGGCGGTGGGCATCAGCGACAGGAGCTTGACCACGTCGTTGGCCTCGCCCTCTTTGAACATCCGCAGGATCTGGTCCTTGGCCTGCTTGGACTTCATGCTCTCCAGGATCAGCCGGGCCGTCTCGCGGTTGTTGGCCAGCACGCCCTCGCGCAGTTCGTCGAGCTGCGCGCGGAACGCTGTCTTGATACGTTCATATCGGTCTTTTTCTTCAATTAGTTTGTTATATTCTACTTTGACGACTGCCATGTTCTCACCAAGCGATTGCTCGCGCAGCTCGATGTCGCGACTCTTCAGCGCTCGTGCGCGGGCCAACGCTTCGAGCGAAACTTCTTCGCCGCCGTTCGGGTCTTCGACCTTGGTCGGCGTCGGCGGTGAGATCTCGATTCCGTTGGCCGCGGCCACCACGCGCAACACCGTCGGTTCGTCGAGCTTGCCGCGCGAATATAGATATCCCAGCAACAGCGTCTCAGCCGCCACGGTGGCTACGCACAACACGGCAATGAGAGCGGCGACGCCGCCGATCAGGCGTCCGATCATTCGAGCATCTCCGCGGCGTGACGGCGTCCGGCGATTTCGTCGAGCTCCTTGCGCGCCCGATCTTCCTCTTCCGCCCGATGACGCTCTTGCTGCGTCTCTCGCAGCAGCTCCAGCGAGCGCACGTCACGATCGGCGGCCACCAGCGCCTCGCGTCGTTTTTCGATCTCGGCGGCCACCGCCGCTTGTTGTCCCTCGAGCTTGCTTTTTTCGACCCGCAGCACCACGTCATAACGAGTGGCGTCGAGCAGCCGATCAACGTTGACCGCCCCGGGCGAAACGGTCTGCGTCTGCTGGGCCTCGCGCAGCAGCTCTTCGATTTCGTCACGGCGAAGTTGCAATTCGTCGCCCAGGCGCAGCGCCTCGGCAAGCTGGCCGCGGCGCTCGTCGCGGTGCGCCATGCGGAGCTTCAAAAGCGTCGCCAGTCGAAACTGAAATCGGGGCATGTTACGTTTGTCCTCCAGCGCGTTCCACCGCCCGCCGCCTCAACTGCAAGAGCGCGTCACGGGTCTGCTCAGCCGTCGAGTGTTCGTCAACGTTCTGCCGCAAAAACTGCTGCAAAGGCTCCCAGAGTTCCAAGGCCAAATCGACCGCTCGGTTGCTGCCGCGGCGATATGCCCCGATCGAAAGCAGGTCTTCGTGATCGCGATGAGCGCCCAACAGTTCGCGCACGAGCGTAGCTGCCTCGCGCTGCTCCGCCGGTACAATGTCATTCATCAACCGGCTCAGGCTGCCTAAGATGTCGATCGCGGGGTAATGCCCGCGGCTGGCCAGCTTGCGCCCCAGCCAGGTGTGGCCGTCGAGCAAGCCGCGTACGGCGTCGCCGATCGGTTCCTGCGGATCGTCCGATTCGACCAACACCGAATAGAACGCGGTGATGCTGCCGGTGGGGCCGCGGCCCGCCCGTTCAACCAAGCGCGGCAGCATCGCGAACACCGACGGCGGAAAGCCCCGCGTCGTGGGCGGCTCGCCGGCGGCCAGGCCAATTTCACGCTGGGCTAGGGCAAACCGTGTGAGCGAGTCCATTACCAGCAATACGTCGAGTCCCTGGTCACGAAAAAACTCGGCCACCGCCGTGGCGACAAACGCCGAGCGCACCCGCAACAGCGCCGGCTCGTCGCTGGTGGCCACCACCACCACGCTCTTGGCCAGTCCCTCAGGGCCGAGATCGCGCTCGATGAATTCATTCACTTCGCGGCCGCGCTCGCCGATCAGTGCGATCACGTTGATGTCGGCCGAAGTGTAACGCGACATCATGCCCAGCGTGACGCTTTTGCCGACGCCCGACCCGGCGAAGATGCCCATCCGTTGGCCCTTGCCGCAGGTCAGCAGTCCGTCGATCGCCCGGATGCCGGTCGACAGCGGCGTATCGATTCTCGGTCGCTCGACAGGCGAGGGGGGGCGGCGGTCGAGTGCCGTGCGCTCGGCAAGCACAGGTTCGGGCTGGCCGTCGATCGTATGCCCACGGGCGTCGATCACCCGGCCGAGCAGCGCGGGACCGACCCGCAGCCAGCCCTTGGTGCGCGCGAGCCGTGCCCGATTGCCGCGGCGGACTCCGTGCAGCTCGCCGAACGGGTACGCGAGCGTCAATTCATCGCGGAAGCCAATGACTTCGGCCTCGAGCGGCCCACCTTGCTGCCGCTCGATTTCGATCAACGCCCCCACCGGCGCGGGAAAGCCCGCTACCGCCACCGTCAGTCCGGTGATGCGGGCCACGCTGCCTTCGATGGCCGAAGGGACGATGGTAGAGAGTTGGTCGGCGTACATTAAAAAGGGAACGGAATGAATTCCGTTCTATGTGAGTTCCTGTTCAATCCGGGCAAGCTGGGCTTCGAATTGTTGATCGATCGCGCCAAACTCGGTCTCTACACGACAGCCGCCGCGGCTGATGCGCGGATCGGCTACCAACTCGGTCGATGCCAACCGTGAGGTCTCTTTCACCACCCGCTCGACCTGATGCCCGAGCGCGGCATGATCGTCGGGGTTGAGCAGCAGCCGCACGCGACCTCCGCCACCAGCTAGCTCGAGTGCCTCGCGCACTAGCCGCGGCGTGATCTCCGGCTGGCGAGCCAGCTCTCCGCGGCAAACGCGCCCCGCGATGGCCGTGGCCAGGTGAACCGCCTGCCGTTCCCAATGAGCCAGCCAGCCTTGCTTGGAAATCTGGATTTCCGAGGCCGCCGCGCGCAGTGCGGGCAGCACGGTTTCGAGTTGCGCCGCCAACTTGCGGTCGAGCATTTCGTCGATGGCTTTTTGAGCAAGCTGGCGGCCTTCGGCTTCGGCGGCCTGGCGAACAGCTACCGCGTCGCGCGCCGCTTGGTCGACAATCTGACTGGCCTTGCCGCGGACCTTCTCCAGGTACGTGTCGGCCTGCGCCGCCAGGTCGTCGAAATTGAAGGCGACCCCGCGTGTGCTCTGTTCCGAGGCTTTGATGACGGTCGACATCAGACTTGCGCGGCGACGAGTGCCGTCGCCCTCCAGGGCAGATCGATACGTCCTTGTACGGCCATTTCATGAGCGATCCGGGCCAGCTCGGCCTGCGCCTGCTCGACGTCGCTCAACCGTGTCGGCCCGAGTCGCTCGATCAGCCGCCGCACGCGGCGGGCCTCGGCGGGCGAGAGCTGGGCGAGAACTCGCTCGACCAACGCCGCATCGGCGCCGGCCAATGCCAGCCGGGCCACCTCGGGCTCGGCCGCCGCCAGCACGGCAGCCAACGCTTCGTCGTCGAGCCGCTGCAAATCCTCAAATTCGAGCGCGGGCGGGCGCAGTTTGGCGGCCAGGCGGCGGTCATGGGCGGCCAGATTTGCAAGGATCGCGCGACGTGCAGCCGGCCTGGCGGCTTCCAGCATGCGCGCGACACAGGCCAGGCCCGCATCGCGGCGGCGATCGACTTGTGCCTGCTCGAGCAATCGCGACTCCAGGCCGCGCTCGACTTCACGCAAAATGTCGGGATCGGCCTGATCCAGACTTACCAGCCGGCGGATGACGTCGGCCTGCAATTCGCCTTCGAGCGTCGCCAGCAGCGCGGCCGCGCGGTCGTCTGGCAGGTGTGAGACCACGATCGCGATTGTCTGCGGATGCTCGCCCGACAAAACCGGCGAGATCGCTTCACTCTGGGCTTCGTGCAGAAAACGAAAGGGCCGCGAAGACGCGTTGCTGGGTTGGGCGGCGTATCCGTCGAGCGAAAGGCGCCGGGCCAAGCCTGCTTCGAGCTCGACGCCGCCGGCGACTGGCGCGGCACCGCGCGCCGCCGATGGCGCAGCGGGCCGCGAACGCACAAACTCGCCGATCACGCGCTGCTGCTCGTCGTGATCGATCTCGTCGAGCTCGACCAGCGTCCGCCGCA
>DATFDL010000179.1:0-18365 GCA_035252155.1 Pirellulales bacterium
TGGTAGCGCCCGATCGCTTGGTAGCGCCCGATCGCTTGGTAGCGCCCGATCGCTTGGTAGCGCCCGATCGCTTGGTAGCGCCCGATCGCTTGGTAGCGCCCGATCGCTTGGTAGCGCCCGATCGCTTGGTAGCGTAGACCATCGTCCAAAGGTATTTGACGAAATCTTCCGACCCATCTTGGGCAGTTACGGTGTTCATCGAATGGCTAACCCATTTCACATCGGCGAGCACCGAATCGAATAGGCAGATGACATCGCCTTCCCTCGGCACAAAGCTGCTCAGAACGATATGGCTCTCGGCTGTTTCATCATCGTCGGTTTCGCGATATACCACCTCAAGCAGTTGTTGGTTTGCGCTACGGGCGAGTTTTCGAAACTCCTTATCAGGCTTTCTGTCTCGGTCCAGATCAATAACAGTGGGCACTCTCATTGTTTGTCTCCTTTTGTTTGAGATGCACCACTATTAGAGTGCCCAAAATCCCTTTTTGATTATCTGGAGGCATTTTGTTCAGACATTTTCCCACCTTAAATCGTCGGCAATCCCTCCACCAATTCGTCGAGAGTTAGCGGACGATCGGCAGTCTCAAAGGTGACCGAAAGTGTTGCGGGGATTGGCTCGGGCAATTCGTCGGCAAAGAGCAACCCACTGATGTCGATCTTCGGCTCAACCAATGAACCAATACAAAACACATCCGAGACCTGCGAAGCTTGCGCCTGAACATTGCCGAAGAACACATCAAGTCGGTATTCGTCGCCCCGCGTGGCAATATCCACATTCCCATCGCGCGACCACACTGATCTGATTGGCGGCAAATCAGGCATCCGATCGTCATCCTTTTTAGGCGGCTTCGCCATTTCATGCTCCTCCATCACGAACTGCCCCTCAATCTTTCGAACCGTCGCCGCCAATCGCACATTACTCATGAGTTGGCTTCCAGTGTTAGTAAGCCGAAGCGCAACTCGTCGCATGGTATTTGATGCCAGCAGATACAAGTACCTCTCGCGGAAGTAATGCCTGTTCAACCTCAGATCTGTGAAGCCGCGCGCTAAATCGAATCGTTCGCTCGAACTAACGCCATACGATGGAATGCTCTCGTAATCCATCTCTGGCAGCAAACGAACGTTTGCCAAGCGAATATCCCTACCCAATTGCTGATGCGTGTCAGGATCAGCAAATTGCAAATCCAGCATCGCCTGTGGCAGACCCAGAATCGCCCGAATGGCATCCTTCAATGTGCTCACAAGTGCCTTTCGCGCTTCGATCTTCTCTTCCCCCGCCGATAATTTGTAGCGCACGACCCGCCGATGACGCATGTCGAAAGGCAAATCGTCGATGGAGCCAGTCGTCTCGTTCAGCACACAGATAACCCGCTCGAAGCCAACCGATCTGCATGCCCAGCCCCATTCTGCCATGACGTTCGGGTTGGGCGTTAGCCGCGTGCAACTGCCATCACAGGCGGCTGCCATGGATCCATTGTCGGGATCGGTTCTGGCTCCATTGATGAACGACACGTCCGCGACAAAAGCCGAGCATTTGTCGATCTTGGCGAAGATGGTTTCGGCGATGTTCGGGCTGCCCGATGTTCCCTGCGTGTCGCGGTCAGGCTCAAAAACTTTGACCCCATCTTCTTTGCCAAGCTCTTTGAGCGCTCGCTCGATGCACTCTTCGATAAACCCACGGTTGGTCGAATTGGGCAGATCAGACTGCCAAGAATAAAACAGCGTTCGCATCTAACTCCTCCTAACGAGCCGCCGATATTATAGGGCTGGGGAGATGATCCTCATAGTTGCTGCGTATTTTCCTGAGGATACTTTTTCGCAAAGGCTCGTACTTCTTGACGATGGGTGGTGGCTCGGAGAACGTGGGCATCTCTCCTCTGGCAAACACCTTTAATATCTCCTCGATTCGCCTAAACTCCCAAAACGGGATGACGAGCACAGGCTGGTGCTGGCGCATTGTCGCCTGCCCCTTCAGCCAGTCGCACCGCAGCCGATACTCAAAGCATTCCAGTTTTGCGGCTTCACTTTGGTCAGACGAAAATGAAACTCCCAAGTAATGTTGCCCTCCATGAAATTCGATGAACCATTTCTCAGTGCGACGCTCTGGAAACCACGCACAGAAATCGAATCTCTTCTGCCCAAGCTCCGCTACCCGCCATTGTCTTTCATATTTTATTCCGAGGTCTGCTAGAACACGGGCGATCGCCTCTTCGCCGTGCCATTTGATGCATTGTGGGCAGCCTCGCTCGCAATATAGATTGGTCCTATTCGCGATTGAGGCATGCCACCGATGACCTTTTTGGCATTGCCAATGTGCCTTTTTGTTGCAACCACCTACCACATCGTAGGGAGTGAGACTGCCGTTGCGCTCGTGATCCCACTCCGCTGCGATATGTGGATGTGTTGTGGCAAGGCTATTTGACGTAACGGCTTTCTTACCGGCGCAACATAGGCAACCCGAATCGTGTAGGGCTCTGTTGATAATGGCTGATTCCCAGCGATGGTCCTCAGCCACAGAGCATTTCCAATGCGCCTTTTTGTTGCAGCCAGCAGTTACATTATACGGAGTTATTCCCAGTTTGTTGTTCTTTCCCCAATCCCATTCGTCCAACAAGTGTGGATGGGTCGTCGCAAGGGCATTCGAAGGAACAACCCTCTTTCCGGCGCAACACGGACAGCCCGCCTGTAAGAGCGGGTTGGTTCGATTCGAAATAAAAGCCTGCCAACGATGGTCGTCTGCTGGAGAACCATCACTCCATCGCCCATTATGACATATCCAATGCACTTGCCGACTGTCGCCAGCGACCACATTATACGGAGTTATTCCCAGTTTGTTGTTCTTTCCCCAATCCCATTCGTCCAACAAGTGTGGATGGGTCGTCGCAAGGGCATTCGAAGGAACAACCCTCTTTCCGGCGCAACACGGACAGCCTCGTTCGCCATGTGGGCTGGTCCTATTATGAATGGGGGCCTCCCAGCGATGATCCCTCGCAACCGAACAAAACCAATGCACTTTCTTGCCACAGCCCGCAGTTATATTGTACGGGGTTATTCCCAGCTTGTCGTTCTCCTCCCATTCCCATTCGTCGAGCAAATGGGTATGGGTCGTTGCGAGACAGTTTGATGGGACTGCTTTGTGCCCCGAACAGCATGGACAGCCAGAGGTCGTATGCGGATTCGTCCTGTTCGCGGGAGACGCTTCCCATTCGTGGTCATCCGCAGGCGATGCATCGGGATATTGCCCCTTATTGCATTTCCACCACAGCTTCCTTCCGCTGCGATGGGGAATCAGGCGCGGGTCAATATCGCCATTCTTTGTTGGATGTAATTCTTTGACAAGCTCTGGGTAGTCAGCGAGCGTCTTCCCTTTTGGCGTCCTTGCCATATTTCCCCCTCTGACATCCTGTCAGAGCTATTATATTACATCTGTCTGTCGGCTTCGATTTGTATGCCAAACGCTGTCGCCAGTTCGCTGAGATCTTCATGGAGTACCGTGCGAATGAATTTCTCGGCTTCTTTTGGTATTGGTATGTCATCATCCACGCTGATCTCAATGAACGCAGTCCAAGGATAGGCACCACATCGTTCTTTGGCTAATCCCCACCGAACCTCTAACTCCGGGCCTTTGATTTCTGAAAGCCACAACAACGTCGTCTCTTCTCGGAATGAGTCCGGTACGGTTTTCGGTGAGCAACAAATCCCATATTCGTCCTCCAACTCCTCGCAAAGATCAACCATACGCTTCACTGATCTCTCACAGTAATCCATTATTTGTTCGTTCAATGGCATTCGGTCCTCCTTCGTAACAGTACACACGCAACCACGGCGTCCGCTCATTTTACGCGCCAAAACAGAAAAACGAAAGGGCGCGATCTGGATCCGCTAGGCAGGCTAGGGTACAATCCGCGAAACGGAATTTGCTTCCGAAAAATTTGCGGCACCACAAAACGGTGCGTAGAATCTTTCAGAAGCCCAACTGCCAAGAATGGCGAAAGGTAAGTGTAATGAGTAAGTCAGAACAAGAGTACCAAAAGCAACGTCAGTCGAGGGGCATCGTTATCGCAGCCACCAGCAAGATTCAGCCGAAAGGCGATCTCTGGCTGGTGCCATCTCAGTCAGGCAGGCGGAAGCTCTACGAAGTAGACCCCTTCAACCGCACCTGCACCTGCCCTGATAACAAGGAACACGGGCACAAGTGCAAGCATCTCTACGCCGTGGAGATTGTTATAAAGCGAGAGTTCAGCAAGGACGCTGATAACAACACCGTCGAGACGACAAGCATCACGGTCGAGAAGAAAAAGAAGTTCGTCGATAAGCGCGATTGGGAGAAATACAATGCTGCCCAGATCGACGAGAAGCGCCACTTCCTGCCTCTTTTGAAAGAATTGTGCTCAGGCTTCCCGGAGCCAGATCGTCCCAAGGGTGGTCGACCGCCCATCCCCATCGCCGATAGGTTATATGCCATCTGCTGGAAGGTCTGGCTCGGCAAAAGCTCGCGCAAATGCGGCGGCTTTTTGGATGAATTGGTCGAGAAGGGTTTCTTAAGCCAAGGCTTCCACCCCAATAAAATCAATTCCTTCATGGAGCATCCCGAACTGACGCAGCCGCTCCGCGATATGATTATCCAGAGCAGCCTGCCCATGCGCAATATCGAGAAGGTATTTGCCCCTGATGGCAGCGGCTATTCAGTCAGCAAGTTTATTCGCTGGCAGGAGGAGAAATATCCCAAGAAGCGATCTGGCAGGGATTGGGTGAAAATCCATGTGGTATGCGGGACTAAAACAAAAATAGTCACCGCAGCCGTGGTCGAGGGGCGAGATGCCAACGACTCGCCCATCATGCCTGAACTGCTTGATATAACAAGACAGAACTTCGAAGTTAAGGAATGGTGTGCCGACAACGGCTACCTGTCAATCGAGAACATCGAGGCGGTGTTTGCTGCTGGCGGTCGCCCATATATTGCTTTCACGGCAAAGAACACGGGTGCGGCTGGTGGGCTGTTCGGGAAGATGTATGACTTCTGGCTAGAACAACATCAAAAGTTCCTCGATCATTATCACCAGCGGTCGATGGTCGAGTCAGTGCATAGCATGATTAAGCGGAAGTTTGGCTTCAATGTCAGCAGCAATACGACGACCGCGATGAAGAATGAAGTGTTCGCCAAGGTCGTGTGCCACAACCTATGCTGCTTGATTCGAGGAATGTACGAGAGCGGGCTGTCGCCTAAGTTCTGGCAAGACGGGGCATTGCCAGAGGATAAGACCATCACGGTCGACATGCCTCTGGACGCGAGGGCGATGGCTATTCTAAACAAATTGCCGTCGTATGAGGATCAAGTCGCGGCAATGTTCGCGGACGAGGTGGCTGATAGGGCGGAAGAGGCGTTTAGCTGGCTCTAAGCCTGACAGGGCATCGGTGGTTGTTACAAGCAACCACCGATGCCTCACTGTCGGGGCATCCCTTGGCTGCGGAGCAGACACCTCCGCGCTTCGGATCCTTACGTGTCTAATAAGGAGTCGCCATGACCAAATTCGAGGTAGCGACGATAATCCTGATGCTTTTACAGATTGACTTAATGCTCTTACAGTTTCTTGAAAAGAAAAGCTAGGATGAAGTCCGCGAGGAGGGGCAACCCTCCTCCCTCTTTTTATATAGTAACAGATTCGCAGGAATGGCGCAATGGCAGACGCGGACGAGGACGCTTAAATCATTTCTCTTCAAGTGCGACCAGTGTGTTGACCCCTGCTGGAGATTTCTTTCCATCCTTCAAGGTCCATGACTTGAAGCTGATTGGTCCAATGCCAAGTGCAAGTTCGTGCTCGGAGACAAAATTGTCTTCCATCCGTTCCTCGATAATGGCAATAAGCGTTTTATCCTTTGCCACACCGCTGATGCTCAGTTGTCTGTGTTCAAATCGAAGTAACTTATAGCTCACTGACGACGAGCTAGAGTTCTTCCATTGATCGCCTGGCTTTGCTCCAAGCTTTATCAGCGTTTGCCAGGTTGGAATCGGGTCTTTATTGGGATCGTTTAAGGATATTTCGACGAATCCGCCTCTTTGACGGTAATGTGTATTCTTCGGCTCTCTCACATTGGGAACAGCCGCCAGTAGATCGACTGTCTTGCCGTTCGCTATTCCTACCCATTTTGTCGTCACCGAACGAATGATTCCATTTCCGATATGAATATCCTGTTCTGTTTTCATGTGCTCCATACCATTCGAGAGAAACCAACGGCTGTCCCATCTCTTCCTGACTCCATCTCGGTAGGGATAAAAGTCAGGCGTCAAAGTGCCCGCGACGGATGTCGAAGGGACTTCTTCGGCATCGTCGATCTGATCCGCTTCGCTCGAAACGACAGGCTGCTGCGTTTCATTTGGAGCGACAGGCGCATCTTGCTTGCTCTTCTCTTCCTTCTTCGCTGTTGTTTCCAGCCAAGCGACGAGCGGAGCCAAACGACCTGTGATCGCCAGAAAGGTGAACGCGGCGGCGCATAGACCTAGCCCAACCCAGATTCCCAGCATGAATGTGTGGTTCGGGTTGAGCCGACTCTCCCTGGGAGCGACCAAGGGAGGCGGCGGCGCAGTACCGTTTTGCGATGGTTGATCGAGAGGCGCTTGCGGCTGAGGGCGTGGCGTCGTCGGCATTGTCTTCACCATCAATCCCCCAAACACTAATCCTTGGACTTTGGCAGCCATCATCGGCTTTCGCATGGCAGCCTGCCGAACCTTATGGGTGGGCTGCAACTTGCCGCTACGGGCAAGTTCTTTCAATTGCTGGTCGGTGACTGGACCGTGTTCTTGCCCGTTGAGGACGAGATACCATTGCGGGGGTTGGCTCACGGAAACACCGTCGATTGGGCTTATTCTATGATGCACACATAGTCCTTTACGGACGTTCGATTTTCAGCGCGCGGTTGCCCGCGAGTTTCCCGTTTTCGCAAACGAAGGTCACTTTCAACCGATTGCCCCTTTGAATGTTCGGGAGAGGCAGGTCGGTCGGGATATAGACACCAACGAGGAAAGAAGCCCCAACGTCGCCAGTGTTCAACGTCATAGAGACCAGTCGGTCACCAAGATGAAGTCCCTCAGTGTCGTACCATCCTTCAAGACAAATGACTTTCCCTTTGAACGAAGTGGGATCATCCAATAGCCGCGTCAGATCGTTTCCGCTGAGTTCTATCGCCTGCGCAAGCTGCTGCTCGTCGCGCTTCTTTGCTTCTTTCGCTTTCTGTTTTTCTTCCTCGGCTTTGCTCTTTGCTGCTTCTGCGAATTGCTTCTGAAGCACTAGTTTTGCGCTCTCGTTAGTCTTTACGTCGGGAAGTATTTCTCGACGGTACGCCTCATCTACCAAGTGCTTTGCCGAAGCTAAGTCGCCAGCCTCCGTATCAAAGTCGATCAATCGCCCAAAAATTCGAGGACCGTTGTTCTTGTCCACCACAGCAGTATGCCTGAGCAATCCTCGATACTTTGCCACCGCCTCGGTCTTTTTACCCGATTGCCACAAAGCATCTGCATCCGCCAAGGTAGCTCTGGCTTCCTCCACCCCTTTTGCACCGATGACGAGCAAACCGCCGCAACAGAGAAGGAAGCACAGTCCGGTCGCTCCAGCGGCGACAAGGATAACCTTCTTTGAGTTTGTCGAGGTGACCGCCCGCGCAGGCTGGGGGGGTGGCGGTTGAGTTGGGGCGGCTGTCGCTTGCCGTGGCTGGGCTGGCTGAGTCGAAGTGGTCGCCGCTGGGGCACTCGTGGCTGGTCGGGGCGGCGGTGGTGCTTTGAATGCCACGCTGCCGAACACAAGTCCTTGGACCTTGGCAGCCATCGTCGGCTTATCCATGTCGTCTCGACGGACCTTGTCGGTTGGTTTGAGCTTTCCGCTCTTGGCAAGCTCTTTGAGTTGCTGGTCGGTGACCGAACCTTGTTCTTGACCGTCGCGGACGAGATACCATTGCGCCATTGCCGTGTGCCTTCATGGTCGAGGGAAGCCACAGCAAGGCGCAAAAAAAAGGAGCGCCGAGCCATGGCCGCTCGCACAACCTCGACCAAGAGGCGCAAAGAACAGCGCATGGTCGACGCCCCTGTCTCGCGACAGGAGCGCCGCCAGCACCGCTTCTTTGCATCAAGAGCCTTGCGGCTCAGGTTGGTCGTTTCGTGCGAAGCAGTACCGACGATTGCTCGTCGTTTCTGGTTGTCAGCGGGGTCTTTCGACCCCGGTTAAAAACAAATTATCTCCACGGTTGGGGGAATGCCATTAGGCTAATGGAGCCCGACGCGCATTTCAATCAGGGCAAGGTCAAAAACCTTCGTCCCGCCATGATCGCCCTGGTGGCTTTAGATCGTGCTCTTGAAGAAGCAATTCGATTAAATGGACCATCTGATCCTCGATCAAGGACCGATAAACCCAGTCACGAACCGTTTGGAGCGGAAATCGGGCGATCAGTTCGTAAAAGTTGGTTTGCCGAAATCGCTCTTCGTCGCTCAGCCCCTCTCGACAGCACGCCTCTGGCTCGACGATCAGGCAATGCCCGACTGCCCAAGCCTCGCCTTCTTCCAGCAGCGCCTTAGAGCATTTCTCGCAGCGACAGCCGTCGCTGCCAAAGTAGAAGTCCTCGCCCCGCTGGATTTGCTCGCCGCAAGCTTGGCAGTGCGGGTGCTCGCCGTGCTCTGCCACCCACTCTTCCACGCTGATGTTGTTGCCGGTTGTTTTCATGGAATCCTTTCCTTTCGCTTGCGCCCCGCCGACGAACTTGTCTAGCAGATCCGCAGGTGGTGCCAAGGGCACCTTCATTGGTGGGCGACGTATCCATGGAGCAAAAAAGAAAGCCGCCTTGATCGGGCGGCTTTCTCGGCTTTATGCTGACCTCCGGTCATTTAGCCAACGGAGGTCAGCATGGACGACTTCATGCTAAGCCTGATTCGCCAAACCGGCACATCGAGTGCTGAAGAAGCGGGTTGGGTGCTGCTGGTCCTTGCGGGAATCATTCCCAACAGGTAAGGCATGCTAAGGTGTTGCCAATGAGTGGTCCGCAAGGACCACTCGGCACACCGAAATAGCCCCAAGTAGCGAAGATGATTGGCTCGGTCGGGGCTTCGTGCCCCGGCTGGGTCTTTTTCTTCCGCCTTATCAGAGTACCGGCGCGCAGTTTTTTGGCGCGGGATCCATGGCGACCGGCTAGCCGCCCGATTCCTGAACCGAAACCCGCGATTTTGAAACGAAAGTCACTCAGCTAGAATGAAACGATTGGGGTTTGGGAGCACAGCCGAGCAACGCTCGCAAGTTGAACTGAAACCGTCGGGTCATGGACGTAGTATAGCGGGCAGCCGAAAATAAGCGAGCAAGACCGTCGTCGCGCACTTCCAACCGGCGCGCCCCACTTGCAACCCGCCGCCCCGCTTGGCGACAATGATCGCTTTCGCTCGCCCAAGGAAGACCGAACATGACCGAGGCCCCCCGCGTGATTCTGAGCGGCTTTGCCGACGAAGCCGCCAATCAAAAGACCGCCGTGCAGCAGTTCGCCGCCTTCGCCGCGCTGGGCCTGCAGTTTTACAGCATCCGCTTCATCGACGTGGGCGAGGGCGTCAAAAACGTCATGAAGCTCACGCTCAAAGAGATCCAGCAAATCCGGCATCTCGAAGACGAGTATGGCCTGAACGTCGCCTCAATCGGCTCGCCCATCGGCAAAGTCAAGCTGGTCGAGATCGAGGACGGCACCAGCAACGCCTACGTGCCGTTCAAAAAATATCTGGAAAAAGAAGTCAAGCGGGCTTGCGAGTTGGCCCACGCCTTCGAGACGAAGCTCATTCGCGGCTTTTCGTTCTATCCGCCCCGCGGCGCCGAC
Source organism: Pirellulales bacterium (assembly GCA_035252155.1). Classification (GTDB taxonomy): domain Bacteria; phylum Planctomycetota; class Planctomycetia; order Pirellulales; family JAICIG01; genus JAICLL01. The sequence goes on from DATFDL010000179.1 coordinate 9,838, forward strand.
CCGCATGAATACCTGCCGCAGGCCGTCGAGCAGCTTGGCCAGATCGTCGAAACCTGCCATCGCTCCGATCTTACCTTCGGTCTGGAGATCGAAGCCAACCTGGTCGGCCAGACCGGGCAGCTCATGGCCGAGATCCACCGGCAAGTGAACCATCCCGCGTTGGTGCTCATCTTTGACGCGGCCAACATCCTCTGCCAGGGCTACACCACCACCGAGGTGTTTGCCCAATATCTGGCGATGAAACCCGCCATCGGCTGGATGCACATCAAAGATTATCGGCACCCACAGCCGCCCACTCACGCCGGACACGTCGACGAAGACGCGCTGCGAAACTTTGTGCCCGTCGATCGGGGACAGTCGGCCTATGAGCTGATTTTGCGCGATTTCCGAGCCGAGCTGCCCGCGCTGCACCAGCAACTGCATCGCCGGGGCATACCGGGCGTATTCTTAGACCTGGAGCCGCACTTGAAGGGCGGCGGCCAGTTCGGCGGTTTTAGCGGACCCGATGGCATGGGCGTGGCCCTGCGCAGTTTGTGCCGTGTGCTCGACTTCGCCCAGATCGAGTACCATCTGCGCGATTTTGAAGACATCCGCGCCGCCAGAGGGTTTTAATACGTGATTGCCGCTTACACCACGTTGGTCGACCGTCTACGCGAGGTCGTCGGGGTCGACGGCGTGCTAGCCGCGCACGGCGAGTTGCTGGTCTACGAATGCGACGGCTTTACGATCGAAAAAAACTCGCCCGACGTGGTCGTGTTTCCGCGCACCACCGCCGACGTGCAACAGATTGTGCGATTGGCCAACGAGTATGGTGTGCCGTTTTTGCCGCGCGGGGCGGGCACCAGTCTGGCCGGCGGCTGCCTGCCCGTGGGCGGCGGCGTGATGATCGTGCTCACGCGCATGAAGCAGATTTTGGAAATCAACCTCCGCGATCGTTATGCGGTGGTGCAGCCGGGCGTGGTCAACGTCTGGCTGACGCACGGGCTCAAGGGCACCGGCTACCATTATGCCCCCGATCCCTCAAGCCAAGGCGCCTGTACGATCGGCGGCAATGTGGCCACTAACTCGGGCGGGCCGCACACGCTGAAATATGGCGTGACGGTCAACCATGTGCTGGGCGTCGAAGCGGTCATGGCCAATGGTTCGGTGGTCGAGTTTGGCGGGCCGCTCGAAGATTGCCCCGGCCTCGACCTGACCGGCGCGCTGGTGGGCAGCGAAGGCACGCTGGCCATCGTCACCAAGATCTGGGTGCGGCTCACCCCCGATCCACAGGGCGTGCGCACGATGCTCGGCATTTTTGATTCGTGCGACGACGCCACCAACGCCATCAGCGCCATCATCGCGTCGGGCATTGTGCCCGCAGCCCTGGAGATGATGGATCAGGGCATTTTGCAGGCGGTCGAGGCGGCGTTTCATTTTGGCTTTCCAGTCGATGCTCAGGCGATTTTATTGATTGAAGTCGATGGCCTCGAAGCGGGCCTTGATGAACAGCGCGAACGCATCATCGCGCTCTGCCAGCAATGCGGGGCGCGTGAGGTGCGCCAGGCTAACAGCGCGGCCGAGCGGCAGTTGCTATGGAAATCTCGCAAGCAGGCATTCGGGGCAGTGGGACGCCTCAGCCCGAGCTATTGCACGCAAGACGGCGTGGTGCCGCGCACCAAGCTGCCGCACATGCTGCGGCGGATCCAAGAGATCGCATCAAAATACGACCTGCGGGCGGTCAACGTCTTTCATGCCGGCGATGGCAACCTGCACCCCATCTTGCTCTTCGACGAGCGCGACACCGCGCAGGTCCGACGCGTGCTGGCGGCCAGCGGCGAGATTCTGGACGAGTGCCTGGCCTGCGGCGGCAGCGTGACGGGCGAGCACGGTATCGGCGTCGAAAAACTGAGCTTCATGCCCAAGATGTTCACCGCCGACGACCTGGACGTGATGGACCGATTGCGCCGGGCGTTCAACCCGAGCGGCAATTTGAGTCCCGGCAAGATGCTACCTACGGCGGGCGCCTGCGGCATCGAGCAGCGCCACCCCGCCCGCCGTGCGGCACTGTAAGCCGTGGTCCTCCGAGCAAGACTTTGCCGCACTTCGCCTGCTTGCCTGGCTTGACCGCCGTTGATTCCCGGCATTGACATCCCTCATCGCCTGGGATACAAACCCGCACCTTTCCACGGTTTCGCGTCGGGCGCGTCCCATCAATGCCTCCTGCCCTGGAGGCCTCGCCGCCGTCGCGCGAAATCGCCGTAGTTCGTTCCACCGGCTTGTCTGGATGCGTTCTCGACGATCGCACCATGCCCCACCCCAAGCAGCCTCCCCCCACGCCCGAAAAAAGCGGCTCGGCCGCCAAAGCGCATCTCAATGCGCTGACGACGGTGCTGCGCCGCCTGGCCGCCTGGTCATGGCGCAACCCGTTGCAAGCCGGCATTATGGTGGGCATCGTGCTGTTGCCGGTCGCGCCAATTCTGGTGGTGCAGATCGCGCTGGGCCGTCACCAGCGGCCCACCACCGTCAAGCACATGCCCGAAGAGGCGCTGGCCGCGCTCGACACGGGCGATTTCGGCGAAGCCGTCGCGATTGTTCGGTTGTTCGGCGGCGACGAGCCGATGACAGCCGACGAAATGATTGCCAAGCCGTTTGTCATGGGCGCCGTCAACGATCACCGGGCCGCCCGGATGCTGGGCCGCGAGCAGCGGCGATATCGGCTGCTGGCCGCGCGATGGCTGACCGAGGCCCGCAAACTCGGGTTTCCGCCCGGCCGCGAAGCGCAGGGACTCTATCTGCTGGGCAAGAACCTCTATCTCGGCGGACAGATCGCCGAGAGCATGCCGATCATGCAAGAGGCGTTGCCGCTGAACGAAGCGCACGCCAGCGAGCTGCACCGATTGTTGGCCGGCGCTTATCTCGACCAGCCCCAGCCGCAGTGGGCTGAAGCGCTCGCGCACAGCACACAGTATTTAGCCAATGAATCGTTGTCGGAGGCCGAGCGGCAGGCGGCGCTGTTGGAGCGCGGCAAGATTGAGTTTGGCCTGGCCGATTACGCGAAGTGCCGGGAGACGCTCGACTTAATCCCGGCCGATTCGCCTCTGGCCAACGACGTGGCGGTGATGCGTGCGCTCTTGGCCATCGAAGAGGCGCGGACCTTGGCCGAGGGCCACACTCCGCCTTCGGCGGCGGCGTTGGAAAAATATCGGGCCGCGCTGGCGATTCTTCCCGCGGCATCGAAAGTGACGGGGGCATCGCCAGCGACGATGGCGGCCATCGAGTACCTGCGGGGAATCTGCCAACTCGAGATGGGCGACGAGGCGGGCGCACTGGAACAGCTTGAACGGACGCATGCCCATTACCGCGACACCGATGCCGGCTTTGCGGCGGGCTACGCGGCGGGCGAGCGGCTGCGCCGCTTGGGCCGCACGGTCGAAGCCATGCAGTGGTATCGCGGCGCGCTGGGGGCCGTCGATTCCGAGGCAACCTTCAAAAACCGCTGGGTCACGCTCGACAGCCTGCGCAGCAGCTCGCTCGACGCCTACCAGGAGTTCTTGCGGCGGCAACAGTTCGAAGCGGCCGTCGAGCTGGCCGGGCTGTTGCGGCCGGTGTTTTCGCCCGCCCGCTCGGTGCAGTTGCAGGCGCAGGCCCGCGCCCAATGGGGCCGGCACCTGCTGACGCAGGCCGCAGGCGCGACACCCGACAAAGCCGGCCCCTTGACGGCCGACGGCCGCCGGCAACTGCGCGAGGCGGGCCGGCTTTATCATCGGCTGGCCGATTTGCGAACCGCCTCGCGCGAGTATCCCGATGACTTGTACGACGCAGCCGAGGCCGACCTGGCCGGGCATAACTACACCGGCGCCATCGAAAGTTTTCAGAAGTATCTGAGCGTCGAATCGCGCCGCCGCCGACCTCGGGTGCTTGTGGCGCTCGGCGAAGCGCTGTTGGCCCAGGGCCGTCCGGCCGAGGCCCTGAAGTCGCTTCAGGAGTGCATTGAAGTCCATCCGCGCGATCCCGCCACGTTCGAGGGCCGATTGTTGGCCAGCCGGGCCTACTGGGAAGAGGGCAAGCTGGAGCCCGCCGAGCGCCTGCTGCTGGAAAACTTGACCGGCGATGCTCTGGAGCCGGCGAGCAGTGAATGGCGTCAGTCGTTGTTTGCGTTGGGCAGGCTGCTTTATCAGGCCGGGCGATATACCGAGGCCATCCGCCGGCTCGAAGAAGCCGCCGCGCGCTATCCCAATGCTCCCGAAGCCCCCGAGACCCGTTACTTGGCGGCCGAAAGTTACCGCCGCAGCGCGCTGGCCGTGCAGCAGCAAGCCACTCAAGAGGCCACGGCCGAGGGCCGCTTGGCCCGCCGCCGCGAATGGACGCAATTGCTCGAAGACGGCCTCGAGCGATTCGAGCAAGAGCTCAACGCCATGATCAACCGTCAAGACCAGCGGGCCTTGTCGGCGCTGGAAGAGACGATCTTGCGCAATTGCTACTTTGCCCGCGGCGCCGTGTTGTTTGAGCTCGGTCGCTACCCGGAAGCAATCCAAGCCTATGCCAGCGCCACCAATCGCTATCAACAAACGCCCGAAGTGCTCGACGCCTACGTGCAGATTGCCGCCTGCTATCGGCGGCTGGGCCAAGAGATCGACGCGCGGAGCACGCTCGAACAAGCCAAATATACGTTGAAGCATTTGCCCGACGACGCCAACTTCGACGAAACCACCAACTACAGCCGCGACGAGTGGGTGCGACTGCTCGACACCTTGGGAACGTTGTAATGCCCGACGCCCACACTATCCTCTGCGAAACCGACCTGCTGCTCGAATTGGCCGGGCTGAGGCAAAACTGTCTGGAGCAACTGCGCACTTTGGGCCGCCGGCAACTGGAACTCATCGAAACCCAAGACATGACGCAGTTGCTCAACGTGCTGGCTGCCAAGCACCGCCTGCTGATCGAGTTGCAGCAACTCGAACGCCGGCTCGATCCATTCCGCGGCCAAGACCCGCAGGCGCGACGTTGGCGCACGTCCGAGTTGCACGAGCGGTGCGCCCGCACGATCGCGGCATCGGAGCAATTGTTCCGCGAAGTGCTCGAGCAAGAGCGGGTGGCCGAAACCAGCCTGCGCCGGCACCGCGACGAAGCCGCCGCTCGACTTCACGGCGCACAATTGGCCAGCCACGCGCGTGGCGCGTACGTTCAACAGGCACCTCATACCGGGCGACTCGATGTCATCAGCGAACGATAGCATGATTTTGACCGACGCGTGCGAGCGGCCCGACGCCGAGGCGGCGTTGCTTGACGCCGGCGCCGACCTGGAAACCGTCTTGGCCGCCTGGCACGGCGCCACGCTGCGATTGGAGCAGACGCACGAAGCGCTGCGGGCCGAAGTCCACCGCCTGACCGACGAGCTGGAAGTCAAGAACCGCGAGCTGGCTCGCAAGAACCGGCTGGCCGATCTGGGCCAGGTCGCCTCGCACGTGGCCCACGAAGTGCGCAATAACCTGGTGCCCGTGGCGCTCTATCTCAGTGTCTTGCGGCGGCGCGTGGCCAACGACGGCGCCAGCATCGCGGCGCTCGACAAGATCGAGTCGGGCTTTACGTCGCTCGACGCCACGGTGAACGACCTGCTGAATTTCGCCGCCGAGCGCGATCCGCAGATCGCGCGGGTACCGCTGCGAACCTTGGTGGCCGATCTGCAATCGTCGCTTGCTCCGCAGTTGGCCGCCCAGGCGATCGAGATGTCGGTGCAGGTTCCGCCGCGTCTGGTGGTCGCCGCCGACCGCGACATGCTGCGGCGGGCGATCCTCAACATCGCGCTCAACGCCCTGGACGCCATGCCGGGCGGCGGCCACTTAACCATCGCCGCCGCCGAGCAGGCCGACGGAGTGGTGCTCGAGATCTCCGACACGGGGCCGGGGCTCTCGGACGATGCCCGGCGGCGCGCCTTCGAGCCGTTCTTCACCACAAAATCGACCGGCACCGGCCTGGGCCTGGCCATCGTCTATCGCATGGCAGAGGCTCATGGCGGCGAAGCGACTATCGCCAACCGGCCGGCCGGCGGCGCTTGTTTTACCCTGCGGCTTCCTCACCGTAACACCGACGAGTTCGCATGAACAAAAAACCAAACCATCACCGTGATCCAGCCGGCCGGCACGTGCTCACCGTCCGCCCCGCGCCGCTGCACGGCCGCGTGCTGGTGGTCGACGACCACCGCCAAGCCCGTGAGTCGATGGCCGACGTATTGCGCCAGGCCGGGCATCAGGTCGAGTGCGTCTCGAGCGCCATCGAAGCCCTCAAGTTGCTCGACCGCGTCAGCTTCGACGTGGTGATCACCGACTTGCAGATGCCGGGCATGAGCGGGCTCGAATTTGTCCGCCGACTCGAAAAGCGGCCGCACGGCGCGCAAGTGGTGATGGTCACCGCCTACGCCACCGTGGCTTCGGCCGTCGATGCCATGCGCCACGGCGCCTTCGATTACATCGAAAAGCCCTTCGCCGCCGACCGGTTGGAAAACCTGGTCGAGCGGGCGATCGGGCATGGCCGCCTGATCGATGCCGGGCAAAGTTTGCAGCCCTCGCAGGCCGCCGGCGAGCTGCCCGCCATGATCGGTTCGAGTCCGCTGATGCAAAAGCTGCGCGAACGCATCGCGCGGGCCGCGCCCACATCGGAAACCATTTTGATCATGGGCGAAAGCGGCACCGGCAAAGAGCTGGTGGCCCGCGCCGTACACGCGGCCAGCTCGCGGGCGGCGACGCCTTTGGTCGGGCTGAATTGCCCGGTGCTTTCGGCGCAACTGATGGAGAGCGAACTGTTCGGCCACGAGCGCGGCGCTTTCACCGGCGCCGACACTCCGCGCACCGGCCGCTTTGAGCTGGCCGAGGGCGGCACCATCCTGCTCGATGAAATCAGCGAGATCGACCCCACACTGCAGGCCAAGCTGCTGCGGGTGTTGCAAGAGCGGACCTTCGAGCGCGTCGGATCGAGTGAAACTCGACAAGTTGACGTGCGCGTGCTGGCCACGACCAATCGCGACTTGCGGGCCGAAGTGGCCGCGGGGCGGTTTCGCGAAGACTTGTTCTTTCGCCTGGCGGTCATCCCGCTGGAAGTGCCGCCCCTGCGCCGCCGCCGCGAAGACATTGCGGAGCTGGCCGATCATTTTCTCAATCGCTCCGCCGCACGGCTGCATCGCGATGCGTGCGCCTTGGCGCCAGCCGCCCGTGATTTGCTCACTCACTATCATTGGCCGGGCAACGTGCGCGAACTGGAAAACATCATCACGCGTGCCAGCGTGCTCAACACCGGCGCGGCGATCGACGCCGACGACCTGCGGCCCTGGCTGATCGACTCTTCCGACGATCGGGCCGCCACCGAAGAGCATCTGCCGTTGGGCTTGAGTTTGCGTGAGATGGAGCGAAAACTGATCGAGGCCACGCTCGACCATTTTGACGGCCACCGGGCGAAAACTGCCGAGGCCCTGGGCATCGGCCTGCGCACGCTGTCCGGCAAGCTGAAGGAATATGGCTACGCCCCCCGCGCCAAGCACTGCGCCAAGGCGGCATAGCTCGCCTTGTCGGTTGCCTAGCAGTTGCCGGTCAACGCGCTTCTTCCGCTTCGATTTGTCCGACCAGTTCACTTGCCTCCTGATGGGTGATGCGGCCGGCTCGTACCAGGAGGGTAATTGCGAGGAAATCGGCGCCGTGGAGCTGAATCAGTTCACGAGCTAACTGGCCCACCTCGTCCGCGGGCAACTTTCTCCAGTCCGGACGCTGCCGCTGGGTTGTCGCGGCAATTCTTACGTGCCTTCCGAGCTCCGCAAGCGTCCGCCCGATCGACGGCCTGATCAGAGGACCGTGGCCGCTGAGCCAGATCACGCGAAGAACCGAGGGGCTCACAAGCCAGACCGGATACGGATGCCCGCTGCGAAACTGCGCCTTCTTGGAAGAGGGTCGCTCCGAGGCGGGCTGCAACCGCAGGTTTTTCAGGGCCGCTTTCAACTCGTCCGTTTGCTCGTGGTTCAATCGAATCTCGAGGAACTCGTCTTTCCAGAGTGTAGATCCACCGATGTCATAGCCCTGGCTGCCGGTGCCGGCCATTTTCGAAGGGGTCGAGTACCGCTCAGTGTGCCTGCCGACCGTGCTGATCTCGCCATAGTCGAATCGCACAACCGTATCTTCCGCCGAGACTTTGTCGCCATACGCGCGCAGATTGAGCCAGAGGCCCTCGGGGCCAATGAGAAGCAGCCAGTTTGATGCGCGGAACATCGCCGCCACATCGCGTAGCAGCAGCGCGAGCATGATGATGCCTGCAGCAATGCCCAGCCAGAGGAGCCATGGTTTCCGGAAGTTCCAGCCAAGCACTGGCGGAATGGCGAGTACGCCGCTCCAAACAAGGAACCGCACGACGCCGGCCAATCGCGACTGTCGGCACCACATTCCCACTGCCTGCGCATCAGTCGGCAGTTCGGCGGCCGAGTGGATCCGCATCAGCCGTCCCCTCGCCGGCCTTGCTTCGGGCCGGCGCGCAGCAAGGCTCGCACGTCGGACTCTAATTGCGGAACT
>DATFDL010000180.1:0-11454 GCA_035252155.1 Pirellulales bacterium
CGCGGCGGACGCCGTGCGAATTCGGGCCGAAGCGCAAATCCGCACGGCGTCCGCCGCAGCGAACCGAGCCTGCCCGTCAGGACCACGTCACTTGCGCTGCGGCGGATGCCGTGGCACCCTGACAAATTCGTCCATCTGTCAATCCATGACTCACCGAGCGCTTAAGACATGTCGTTGACCATCGACTCGCATCAGCATTTTTGGCGGCTCGATCAACCGCGGCCATTTGATTACACATGGCTCGACGCTCCGGCGATGTCGCCCATTCGCCGCGACTTTTTACCCGAACATCTGCAGCCGCATTTGCGCGCGGCCGGCGTCGACCGCAGCGTCTTTGTGCAAACGCAGCATCATGTGGAAGAAAACAAATGGGCACTGGAGTTGGCTGACCAGCACGACTTTATCGCGGGCGTGGTCGGCTGGGTCGATCTGGCCGGCAAAGACTGCGAAGAGCAGGTGCTGCGGTTCTCTGAGCATCCCAAGTTCGTCGGCGTCCGCCATGTGACGCAGGACGAGCCGGACGACGACTTTATTGTTCGGCCCCAGGTGCTGCGCGGCCTGAAGGTGCTGGAAAAGCACGGCGTGCCGTTCGACTTGCTGTTTTACGTCAAGCACCTGCGGCACGTGCCGGCGTTGGCGGCGCACCTGCCCGAACTGCCGATGGTGATCGACCACGTTGCCAAGCCCCGCGTCAAAGACCATGCCCTGGACGATTGGCTGCCGCACTTGAAAGCGGCGGCGACGTTTACGAACGTCTACTGCAAACTGTCGGGCCTGATTACCGAGGCCGACTGGCGGCATTGGACCGTCAACGATCTGAAACCTTATGTGCAAGAGGCATTGACTTTATTTGGGCCGGGACGGCTGATGTTCGGCTCCGACTGGCCGGTGTGCGAACTGGCCGGCAGCTACCAGCGCGCGCATCAAGCCATCGTCGACGCGCTCGGTCCGCTCAGCGAGACAGAGCGGGCGATGATTTTCGGCGACACCGCCAAGTGCTTTTACGCACTGCCAGTGAATCAGCGGTCGTAGAGGTGCGACGAGCTTGCGAGTCCCCATACGCATCAAGTTAAGCGAGCGACCGCGTGTTTGCTCTGTAGGGAACGCCCTCCGTGGCGTTCCGCGAACTGCGATTCGACGTCAATTCGCCCTCACGGAACGCCACGGAGGGCGTTCCCTACAGACGTTTTGCGGCAAAACCACCTTAACTTGACTCGTTTCACTCGTCCCACCCTACTCGTTGACGTAAGTCTCTAAGAACCGCGCCAGCCGATGAAAATCGCTGTCGGGCTCGACATGCCGGACCACCGTCACCAGGGTTTGCGGATTGACCAGGTCTTCAAACGGCACATAACGCAGCTCAAGCTGGCCTTCGACCGAGACCATCACGCCGTCGAGATTGCGTTCGACCAGCGCCCGATAGGCGCCCACGCCCAACTGGCTGCCAAGCATGACATCGAAGGCCAGTGGCCGAGCGCAGCGGATTTCGTAGCCAAGTTGCAGGCCGGTCACGCGGCGGTTGCGGCCCGTTTGCCGATGATATTCGTCAGCAATCAACTTGGAAAACGTGCGGGCCATCTTCACCTGAGCGATGGCGATATGGCCATGCTCGTCGCGCGGGATGCCCTTGAGAAACTCCATCGGCAGATACTCGGCCAGCCCTTCGGCAATGACGATCACGCCAAAATCTTTGCCTTCTTCGTCTTCGCGCGCCCGCATGGTGGCGACAATCCGGCGCACCACCTCGTCGACGATCATGACCGTCCGTTTCGATTTTTCGCCGGTTTGTTCGTCGGTAACTTCTTCCTCCCCGCGGTATTTGCCGGTGATGTCTTCGACGCTGATCACCAGGCTCGCTTCGCCGGAAATGGCCGCGCCGTAGGCCAGCCAGCCGGCGCTGCGGCCCATCGTCTCGGTCAGGTAATAGCCGCGCACCGCTTCGGCGTCGGCCAGCAGATTGCGAATTTCGCTGGCCAACGTCTCGACCGCGGTGAAATAACCGAACGTGAAGTCGATGCCCGTGTAATCGTTGTCGATGGTCTTGGGCAGATGCACCACGGGAATCCGCTTCACGTCGGGCGGCAAGTGCTGCTGAAAGAGCTTGAACTTATTGGCCGACTTGAGCGTATCGTCGCCGCCGATCGAAATCAGGGCATCGACGCCCAACGAAAGCAGGGCCTGATGGACCGTCTTTAACGCGGCGGTCCGCTGAGGATCGGCCAGGTGCTCGGGCTGCGAGACGTCGCGGCCGGGGTTGGTGCGGGCCGTGCCCAGCATGATGCCCTGACTGTTGCGGCTGCGGCGCAGCATGCGGTGGTTGATCCGCACATACTCCTGGTCTTCGACCAACGGTCGCTCGGGACGATAATCGACCAGGTGCGAGTAGCCGTGCATGATGCCCAGCACCTCGATGTTGTTTCGCAGGAAGGAAACCGCGGCCGTCGAAATCACCGCATTGGCGGCCGGCGCCGGCCCGCCGGCAAACAAAATGGCCACGCGGCGAATCTTGGTGTTTGACCGCGGTGGGCGGCCCAGCGGAAGAACGGAGGGATCAGACATGACGGCAACCTCGCTCAGACGGTTGGCCAGGTGCGCTCAATAAACGTCGTATCGACCTGGCCATCGACAAACGCCGAGTGACGCAGAATGTCGAGCAAACGGGGGACCGTGGTTTTGATGCCTTCAATCCGCAGTTCGCCCAACGCCCGCTGCATCGAACGGATGGCGTCGGCCCGCGTCGGCTGGTGTACGATCAGCTTGCCAATCATCGAGTCATAATTCGGCGAAACGGTATAACCCGTGTGGGCATGCGAGTCGAAGCGAACGCCAAAGCCGCCCGGCACAATCAGTCTTTCTATCTTACCAGGCGACGGTTGAAAATTCCTGGCGGGGTCTTCAGCGTTGATACGACACTCGAGGGCGACCCCCGAAACGGTGATGTCGTCCTGCCGCCAGGGCAGCGGCTCGCCGGTGGCCACCCGCAGTTGGGCCTTGATCAGATCGATCCCTGTGACCATTTCGGTCACCGGGTGCTCTACTTGGATCCGGGCATTTACCTCAATGAAGTAAAAGCTTCCGCGGCGATCGACGATGAACTCGACGGTGCCCGCATTCGTGTAGCCGGCGCTTTTGATCAGCCGGACTGCCGATTCGCAGATGGCCCTGCGCACCTGGGCGTCGAGATGAGCGCCCGGGCTTTCTTCGATCACCTTTTGGTGCCGCCGCTGCATCGTGCAATCGCGCTCCCACAAGTGGACGACGTTGCCATGGTGGTCGGCGATGACCTGCACCTCGATATGCCGCGGGTGCTCGATATATTTTTCCAGGTAGATGCTGGAGTCGCCAAAGGCGGCTTCGGCTTCGGCCTGGGCCTGCTGCACGGCGCTCTTCAGGGCCAGATCGTTGAGGGCCACGCGCATGCCACGTCCACCGCCACCCGCCGAGGCCTTGATGAGCACCGGAAAGCCGATCTCGTGGGCCACAGACACCGCCTGACGTTCGTCGGTGATCAGCCCTTCGCTGCCGGGCACCGTAGGCACCTGGGCTTCGCGGGCCAGCCGCCGGGCTTCGTTCTTGTCGCCCAGCCGCCGCATCGCCTCGGGCGAGGGGCCAATGAAGTCGATGTTGCAGCTTCGGCAGACCTCGTTGAAGTGGGCGTTCTCCGACAGAAAGCCGTACCCCGGGTGGATAGCCTGCACGTTGCCGATCTCGGCGGCGCTGATCACGCGGTCGATTTTCAGATAGCTGTCGGCGCTGCGGGCCGGACCGACGCAATAGGCCTCGTCGGCCAGCTCGAGGTATTGCGCGCCGCGGTCGGCTTCGCTGAAGATGGCCACCGTTTCGATGCCCATTTCGCGGCAGGCGCGGATCACTCGCAGCGCAATTTCACCGCGATTGGCAACCAAGATTCGCTTGTACATCGTCCCGTAGAACGGAATTTATTCCGTTTCTTCCTCGAATCTACCGCGCGGCCAACGAGCTGAACTCCGTTCGACGGAACGGAATGAATTCCGTTCTACAGCCGGGCAGGCGACCTTAATGGCTCGTGTCCACCTTGAACAGCGGCTGACCATATTCGACTGGTTCGCCGCTTTCGACCAAGACGGCCACGATCTTGCCGGAGACGCCCGCGGGAATCTCGTTGAACACTTTCATGGCCTCGATGATGCAGACGGTGGTGTCGGGGCCGACGCGATCGCCCACTTTGACGAAGGGAGCCGCCTCGGGGCTGGGCGCGGCGAAGAATGTGCCCACCATGATGCTCTTGATCGCCACGATGTGCTCGCCCTCGCTGGCCGCGCTGGGCTGGCCCGCGGCGGGAGCGGACGAAGCCGGAGCATACTGGGCCGCCATCATCGGCGCCAATGATGGCTCGTGTCCTTTGCGCAGCCGGATGCGAACCGCGGAATCGCGTAAGTCGATTTCCGTCAGGTCGTGCTCGTTCATCAGCTCGACCAGACGGCGAATTCTGCCAACGTCAAAAATGTCGCCCGAAGTGGGCGGCGGGTTGGCCATGCCAGATCTCCGACGGACGGTTGTGCGTTGCTTGGCGATTGTGTCACCTACTGACCGCGAACGTAGAACGGAATTTATTCCGTTCCACTGTAGAACGGAATTCATTCCGTTCCTGCAAACGGCATAAATTCCGTTCTCCGGCCGGCCACGAGGGCCGGGGCTATAGTTCAACGACTGCCTCAGCTAACTCCTTGGGACAGTGCGTGAGCACTTCATGTCCGGTTTCGGTCACCAGTACGTCATCCTCGATGCGGATGCCGCCCCAGCCGGGCAAGTAAATGCCCGGCTCGATGGTGACCACCATCCCGGCCTTGAGCGGTTTGTCATTCGTCACGGCCACACGGGGGCCTTCATGTACATCTAAGCCGATGCCGTGACCCAGGCCATGCCCGAAGTGCTCGCCGTGCCCACCGCTGTGAATGACTTCGCGTGCGACCGCGTCGATCTGCCGGCCGGTCTTGCCCGGCGCCACCGCGTCGATGGCCCGCCGCTGTGCTTTCAACACAAGTCGATATATTTGTTCAAGTTTTGGCGAGATTTTAGCCGTGACCAAAACCCTCGTCAAGTCGCTGCTGTAGTGCCCGCACACGGCCCCCCAATCGACCAGCACCAGCTCCGCGTTGCCGATCGGATCGGCGGTGGGTCGGGCGTGAGGCAGGGCGGCCCGCGGCCCGGCGGCCACAATGGTGGGAAAGCTGCTGCGCTGGGCGCCCAGCAACCGCATATGGTGGTCGAGCTCGTCGGCCAATTCTTTTTCGGTGCGGTCGCGATGCAGTTTCGCTCGCAACGCGTCGAACGACTGCTCGGCGCACGCGATGGCCCGCCGCAACTCGGCGATTTCGTCGGCGTCTTTGATTTCGCGTAGTTGTTCGACCAGTCCGGTGGTGGGATGCACGGCGATCTTGGGCAGTTGGCCGGTCAGGTAGTTATAGAGCGATATGGTCAGACTATCGGCCTCGATGCCCAAACGCCCGACCTTGGCCGAGCCGATGACTTCCACCACGGCATCTGGCATTTTCACCGCGGTCGTGCGGATCTGTGTCCGCAGGTCCGGACATTCACCGGCCAATTGCTCGACGTAGCGAAAATCGCTGATGATCACCGTCTCGCGCGGCGACACCAACAAGTAGCTGTCATCGCCCGTAAAGCCGGTCAGGTAGGTGACGTTTGTAAAGTTGGTGACCAGCAGCGCCTCGGCATTGGCGTCGTTCAGAAGCCCGATGAGGCGTTGCCGTCGTTCTTCAAATCGTGACATTGGATAAAAGGGGGATGGCCTTCCAGGCCGTCCCGTGATGGAGTCAATGTGGGACAGCCGCCCTCGGCTGTCTCGCGGTCGCCTTAGGCGACGACCGCACAGCCGAGGGCGGCTGTGCCACATGCCGGTTCGCGTTGTGGAGCGGTCTCGCTGTGGAGCGGTCTCTGACCCCTCCAGCTCACCGACCGAAGGTCTTCTAGCTTCCCAGGAGACCTTCGGTCGGCGGGAATGGCAACGGTCGGAGACCGTGCCATAACTGCGCGCTGGACGGCCTGGCACGACCATCCTCCGAGGAGCATACCACAACGACCAACCGTTGCCATGTGTCCTTCAAACGGCTCGGCTCGCCGGGTAGCATGGAGCGCATGGAACCCCACGATCTTCGATCTCTGGCCGAACGGCTGCTGCGCGGCGAGCTGTCGGTCGATGACTTTACGCAGCGCCCCATTGCCGACGTGGGCGTGGCCCAGGTCGATCTCGATCGTGCCCGGCGCTGCGGTTATCCCGAGGTCGTCTTCGGGCAAGGCAAGTCGGTCGCGGCGCTCGAAAAAATCTTCACGGCGTTGATCGATTCGGGCGTCGATGTGCTGGCCACCCGCATTTCGGCTGAGCAAGCGGAGTCTTTAGCCCAGCGATTTCCCACCGGCGCCTACAACCCCGTCGGCCGGACGCTGCGCATTCCGCTCGTCGGCGGGCACGCAAAATCATCGCCCGAGCAAGGCCGCGTGGCGATCGTTACGGCGGGCACCAGTGACTTGCCGGTGGCCGAAGAAGCCCGTGAGACCGCGCTATGGATGGGCGCGCATGTCACGCTCGTGCAAGACGTGGGGGTGGCGGGCCCGCACCGCTTGCCCGCGCGGCTGCACGAGCTGGCCGGGGCCGACGCCATCGTGGTGGTGGCGGGCATGGAAGGCGCCTTGCCCAGCGTGGTGGGCGGCTATGTCGACTGCCCAGTGATCGCCGTGCCGACCAGCGTGGGCTACGGCGCAAACCTGGGCGGCATCGCCGCGTTGTTAAGCATGCTCAACAGTTGCGCCGCGAACGTGACGGTGGTGAACATCGATGCCGGATTTAAAGGCGCCTATGTCGCGGGAATGATCGCCCGACGTGCGGCGCGCGTATATGCGGCTCAATAGAATGTCGACTTGTCGTGCTGAAGGCTTGAAGGCCTAGGTCTCGCCTGGCGGTTCCTTGGCGAGCAACAAAAAATAGCCGCGCAGAGCACCCGCGCCAGGGCGAATTGCCGGAAACGGGATTGAGAAATGGGAATACTCAGCTTTGATGGCCTGCACGAGCACCGCTGCCATCGGTTTTTTGGCCTTGGCCGTCAACGAAACGACCTGGGCAGCAATGAGCGAATTCTCTGGGAACTGTTTCATCGCTTTGATGAGCTCAGGGCTGTCAAGGGTCAACTTCGATTGAAGGGCTAAATCGAATACCACCCCAGCGGCAAATCGCTCGTCGCCCGTAGCTTCCCAGCCAATGCGATGGATCTCTGGGAGTTCCTTCGTGCCAACGTATAAATACGCTGCCACATTATACGCTTCAACGTCTCGGCTGGCCTTGGCGCGTTCGAGTATGGTAGCGCCCCATTTTTCCCGCGCATCGGCCGTCGAAATGATTTTTGCCCCGATTGCAACTCCGAATAACGTGGAAAGTGTTTTGCCGCTTTGCGGCAAGCGGCTTTGATCGTCAAGTAAGAAACCGCGCTTTCGCAAAACGGCGGCTACATCGCCTCCCTTCTTAGAGGCGATACACGCCTCGCCCGCACAAAATATTTCGTTGAGTTGTTGGGGGTCTTTGAACTCGCTTTGTTCCAACAGCTTCAAATCATGTTCCAGATAGTCCGCGCGTTGCACTTTGTTCCACCAATCGACTGGAAAAACGGCATCCAGCGCAATCAGGTCGCGTGCGGAGTCGATGTCTCCTTGGCGGGCCTTGTCGCGCAAGCCGACACGGCGCAAGTCGGGCGAGTCCTGTTGATGCACTTCGCACACGAGGCTCTCTAATCGGGTGATCGTACCCTGTGTCGCCCGCTCTGATTTCTGCCACGCCTCGACGGCCTCGCGAACCTTACCTCTACGAATCAGACACTCGGCCAATAAACCGTATGCGGGAGCGAAATTGGGGTTCGCTGCCGTGTAACGGCTATACGCTTTCGCGGCACCATCGTATTCGCGCGCTCGGTGTTGCTCCAGCGCCCATTCGAATTGGACATCGGGCTCGTTGGGCAGTTGTTGCGCTGCCTCTTGGTGCAGCTTGTAGGACGTCTTGGGGTCGTGTTTGAAAAGCACATTGGCCACCGCAAAACTTTGCACCGACGACCGAGATTCGGCAGGAAAGACTGCCAACAGTTTCCGGTTGGCGTCGTCGACGCGGCCCTCAACCACCAGGGCCTCGGCTTCTTTCAAGACCGGCTGCAACGCAGCCGATGCTTCGCGCATCTCCAATTGCACATCGGCTTGAACGGCCACTGTGGTCGCTATCTGCCAACCAACAACGATTGCGGTACATAGCGTCTTCATTGTACTCGCCTCCAGAACCAAGAATTTTACTGGGCCGCGCAACAGCACCGTCGGGGCGGCCGCAACTCGTCGGCGATAGCCTGTCTACAGCAATGTAGACGTTTAGATCTTTTCCGCCAGTCGGTGCCGCGGTAATCTTGACCCTCGTGGCCGGCCGAATCCGGTTCTTTACGTTACATTCGTCAATCCGAGACTTTGTGCCAGCGGCTCATGGGCCAGTAAATCCAGCGGACGACGCCGACAATATCAGACGATTGTAAGTCGCCGTAAAATCGTGAGTCCTGGCCGCGAGATCGGGTGTGGCGGTTCTTCGATTCGTGCGTGCCGTGGTTCGGCGGCGACTTTAAGCTCTGGCTGTGGGCAGCCACCGGCAAACGCGTGCTCGCCTGGCAAGGCAGTCGCGACGAAGATTTTCAAAACAATCTGCGTCTGATGGTCCGCGCCACCCACCTGCCCGTCGAACGTCGGTGAGCGTAGGTCAGGCTAGGCAGGTGGTAAGGCAAAGCGTTCGGCCTCTGTAGGGAACGGACTCCGTGCCGTTCCGAGAGGGGCGGCGCGAGGCCGAATCGAAGGGCACGGAACGGCGCCCCGGCGCGCCGGGTTCCCTACAGCGTCGTAGGGTGGGCCAAGCGCAGCGAGTCCCACCGCTTAGAGCAAGCACAGCGCGGAAGAGATGATCTGCCAATGGTGGGACTCGTTTCACTCGGCCCACCCTACACGTCTCATCCCATCCTACCATGTCGGTGTTACTTGCCCTCATACTCTGACAACCGCTCTGACACGTGCGTCTCGATCTTGCCGTCGACATCACGGACAATGAACGCGGCGGCATGCGGCGTGCGCTCAATCAACTTCAAGCCGCGCCGCGGGCCCATCACGCAGGCCGTCGTCGCGAGGCTGTCGGCGGTGATGCAATCGGCGGCCACCACAGATGCGCTGCTTGGCTCAGTCAGGCCCAAACCGGTGCTTGGGTCGACAATGTGCGAATACCGCCGGCCATCGATCACCACGTGTTGAAAGGCGTCGCCCGAAGTGGTGACGGCGGCGTTGCGCAGGCGCAGGTAGCGGCTGGGTGGCCCGGCGGGGTCGAGCGGTGCGATGCCGATCTTCCAGCCGTCTTCGCCGGGCGGAGGATCGCCGGCGCCGATGTCGCCGCTGGCGTCGATCAAGGCCCGCGTTACGCCCTGCCGGGCCAGCACCGCCAGCGCTTCGTCGACCGCATAACCGGTGGCGATGCCACCCAGATCGAGCCGCATGCCCGGCGCCAGCAGCTCGGCGGTGTGCCGCTGGCGATCGAGCCGAAGATGCTTGTAGCCGACGGCCCGGCGGGCTTCTTCGAGCCGTTCACGGGAAGGAAACTCTTTGGAGCGACGTGCCCGACGCCAGAGCCGCACATACGGTCCCACGGTGATGTCGAACGCTCCCTGACTGGCCTCGCTCAATTGCTGTGAGCGATCGAGCACCTTCCACAAATCATCACTCACGGCCACGGTCCGGCCTGCGCCGGCCGTGCGGCTCAACTTCGATAGCTCGCTCTCGGGCTTGTAGTCGCTCATGATCTCGTCGAGCTCGGCGAAACGGGCAAAAGCGGCGTCGGCGGCCCGGTTTGCGGACCGCTCGTCCGATGCGTACAATGTGATTTTTACTGGCGCCCCCATGTGGGTCTGTTGAAACTCGAACCGGCGCAGCTCGGTTGGCTCCGTGGCGAGCATTAGGGCGAACAGCATGTGGACGAGCGTGGTCATGCGAGCTGACGGTGGAAAGACAGTAGGGCGAATGGATGGTATCGCCGCTTCGTATTGTAAGGCAACATGAACAATCATCGTTTGAGGTCGGTTAAGCGCGTAGGGGGGGTCTGCCGATGCGCGCTCGCCGCGACCTTCGTTATGCTTTTCGCCCCGCGGCTGTCGTCGGCAGGCGACAGCAAGCGGCCGGTGCTCGAAGTGCCCAACGCCTCGGCCGACTCTGAAGCCGGCATGAAAGCCTACACCGACCGGATCAGCGGCAGCGAGGCGACGTTCGACATGGTGCCGATTCGTGGCGGCGCGTTTCGCATGGGCAGCCCTGACGACGAACCTTCGCGCGGCGATGACGAAGGCCCGGTACACGAGGTCAAGATCGCGCCGTTCTGGATGGGCAAGCACGAGGTCACCTGGGACGAATATGAAGTGTTCATGTTCAGCCTCGACATCGCCCGGCGACAGGTGGTCGGTGACCAGCCCACCCAGTTCGACAAGCTGGCCGACGCGATCACCCGGCCCACAAAGCCTTATACCGACATGTCGTTCGGCATGGGCAAGGGGAGTCATCCGGCGATCAGCATGACGCAGCTTGCCGCCAAGAAATACTGCCAGTGGCTCACCGCCAAGACCGGCCGCTATTACCGGCTGCCCACCGAGGCCGAGTGGGAATATGCCTGCCGGGCAGGCACGCAAACCGCCTACTCGTTCGGCAGTAATCCGGATGAGCTGGGCGAATATGCCTGGTCGTACGACAACAGCGACGACAAATATCACGATGTCGGCAAGAAAAAGCCGAATCCTTGGGGACTGTACGACATGCACGGCAACGTGGCTGAGTGGTGCGCCGATCAGTACGTGCCCGATTTCTATCAGCAGGCTGTCGGCATGGCGGCCGACAATCCTATCGCGGTGCCGACCAAGGTCGAGCCGTGCGTGGTGCGGGGCGGTTCATGGGACGACGACCCCGATAAGCTGCGCAGCGCGGCCCGCCGCGGCAGCCACAAAGACTGGAAACAGCAAGACCCCCAGGTGCCGCAGAGCATATGGTATTATACTGATGCGCAGTTTGTGGGTTTTCGGATCGTTCGGCCGCTGGTCGAGCCGACCAACGAAGACAAAAAGAAGTATGAAGTGAATTTGGACGTCGTCGATCCGAATCGGCAGTAGCGTGCGACGACACTAACCCGAAGCGTAAGCGAGGCGGTCGGTGCTGTTCGTGGGATTTTCCTCGCTTACGCTTCGGGTTAGTTTGGTTCAGTCCTGTCGTGTCAAAAAACGGCGGTCTCAAATCTGAAACGCAATTGAGGCTCCCGATCCGAGCCACAGAAACTGAGGTAGGAGAAAACATCGCTGGGATGTTCCAATGGGAATGTGGTTCAAACCTTCCCTTGGGAACGGAGTCCCAGCGATGGCATGT
>DATFDL010000181.1:0-4621 GCA_035252155.1 Pirellulales bacterium
ATTTCTGAGCAGACCGGAATCGCCGCGGCGGACGCCGTGCGGTTCAGGGAAGAATGCCGTTTTCGAGCGCGCTGCCGCACGGCGTCCGTCGCGGCAGCGGCGTTTATTCGCGTGCCGCCGACCTAGCGCCGCGACGGATGCCGTGGCACCCAGGATGTCTCGGGCGTAAACCGCGGTCGATCGGCCGCAACAAACCACATTCCAATTCCTTCTTGCCGCGGCATCCACCCACGAGCCAAGCTATGCCGTTTGTGCCGGATGCGCCGACGGCGTGGCCGTCACAAGAGTCGGCGTCGCTCGGCTGATGCCTCGGTGGCCGCATATCCCGTCTTTGCGGCGCAAGCCCGCCCGCGTGCTGAACTCTAAGCTACGCTTCCATGTTCGCTGTCAGCCCTGACGGGAGGTGAAAACCCGCCCGCGAGGGCGATGGCTGCCCTTATTCACCCATCGAGCGTGCCATGACCAACGTTTTGTGCGATTCCAACCGCGCCCCGGCTGCAACCGGCGGCGCTTATGTGCTTCCGTTGACGGGCGATGGCCTGCCGACCGCCGAACGCGTGCAGCAAGAGATTGCCTGCGTGTTGAACAAGACGCTCAGCCCGCGTCTGGAGCACTGGGCCGCGCAATACGCCAAGGTCGGGCATCGCAATATGTATCTCTGGAAGTGGTGCCGGCAGGGTGTCGAAATCACCACGCTGCCGTGCGTGATGCCCGAGTTCTTCGATGAGGTCTGCGACACCAAAGTGCTGGGCGTCATGCTCGACGTGCTGCTCGACGATCTGGCCGATCGCGGCGGCGACGGCGCGCTCCTCGATCGGCTGTTGACGATCTCGCTGCGCAATCAAACGCCCGACCTTTCGGCCTTTAACGGCCCGCAGCGGGCCTATGCCGATTTCACGGTCGAAGTCTGGCAGGAGATCGTCAGCCGCGCTGCGCGATTTCCGCATTTCGATGAATACTCGAAGTTGCTCGATTACGACTACCAGCAGCTTTGGAACGTGATGCGCTATTCGCATCTGATCAACGAAGACCTCGCGTTACTGAACCTCGCCGAACACGACATCTACACTCCGCACAACATGCACATGATGGTCTCGTCGACGCTCGACCTGATGTGCTCGACGGGGTTCGACCACTTGGAGCTTGGTAAGGTGCGCGACGCCGCCTGGCACGGCCAGTGCATGGGGCGCGTCGGCAACCTTGTGACCACCTGGGAACGTGAACTGGGCGAGGCCGATTACACCAGCGGCGTCTATGCCAGCGCCATCAACAGCGGCGATTTGACGATCGCTCAACTGCGAGCCGGCGACCGCGACCAGATTCGCGGCGCCATCATCGAAGGCCAACACGAGGTCGTATTTCTCAAGCGTTGGCAAGCCAACCGCAAATACCTGCAATCGCGTGTCCCGCACATTCGTTCTTTCGATTTAGGCAAATACGTGGAAGGCTTGGAACGCCTGATCTGCCTGCACTTAGGAAGTCGTGGATACAAATGATGCAGCGTTACGCCGAACGAATGCTCCGCCGCTTCGGGCCCCACTACATCTTGCTGATGATGTGGGTCACCCGCCTTTCGGGCTCGATCGGCGGGCTGATGGTGCTGTATTACGTCAATCTGTCGTTGACGCTGCCCAGCGACATTCGGCTGCACTTTGCGATCGTGGCGCTGTTAGGCGTCTCGGTCGCGGTGACGCTCACCGTGCAGTTGGCGATGTGGGAAACTCGGCACCTGCGCGAGGTGCTGCGGCGGATTGG
Organism: Pirellulales bacterium; assembly: GCA_035252155.1. Taxonomy (GTDB): domain Bacteria; phylum Planctomycetota; class Planctomycetia; order Pirellulales; family JAICIG01; genus JAICLL01. Next base: position 1,756 of record DATFDL010000181.1, read on the forward strand.
CGCAGTGCGTACGATCGAGCCGTCGCTGGCAACGGCCGCCGGACGCGAGGCCGTCATCTTCGCGGGCCGGCACCACATGCACGAATCGTGGCTCGTGCCGGCCACCACGCTGGTGCCGCTGTTGATCTACCTCAGGATCGCTGACAACGCCTCGCCGACGGTCTTGATCAACATCAGCCTGGCGGCGTTCATGGGCACCGTGATGGCGCTCATGTCGACGTACTTTCTGATCGTTTCGTTCATGCGGCCGGTGATCGCCTATCTGATCGAACACGGCTTGGCGATCGACTTCGACTCGTTGCCCGTAAGCAGGCTGCGCGGCCGGCTGAACGTCTGCTTCGCGCTGATCATTCTCACGACGGCGTTGATGATCGGCACGTTGGCCAAGCAGCGGGCGACCGACATCGTCAACCATCCCGAAGCGCAGGCCGAAGCGGTGAGCAACCTTCGGCACCACACTACGTACATCACGATCGTCGCGGTCGGCATCGGGCTGCTGTTTTCCACCGTTCTCGCCCAATCGGTGGCGGTGCGCGTGGGTAACCTGGTCGGCACGATGAAGCGGGTCCAGGGCGGCGACCTTTCGGCCCGACTGACGCCCACCGGCAATGACGAAATTGACATCGTCACGCGGCAATTCAACGCGATGGTGAGTCAGCTCGACCGCAACGACCACACGATCCGCGACCTGAATGCGAACCTGGGCAAAAAAGTCAAACAGCGGACTCGCCAGCTTTCGAAGAAAAAGCGCGAGCTGCAAGGCTCGTTGCGGCAGCTCCAAGAGCACGACCGCCTGAAGACGCAGTTCTTCTCGAACGTCAGCCATGAGCTGCGCACGCCGCTCACGATGATTCTAGCGCCGCTGGAAGACCTGCTGGGCAAGCGCGGCCAGGAGTTGCCGAAAGACACGGCGTACATGCTCGACGTCGCCCTGGTCAACGGCCGGCGGCTGCTCGACTTGATCAACCGTTTGCTCGAGTTCTCGAAGCTCGAAGCGGGGCATGCGCGGCTGAACGTCGCGCCGGTCGATCTGCGTGAGCTGATCGACGAGTTGGCCACCTCGGCCCGGCCGCTGGCCGGCCAGCGGCAGATTGAGCTGCGGGTCGAGCACGACTCGCAGGTGCCCGTCATCGGCGCCGACGCCGACAAAATGGATTCGGTGGTCACCAACCTGCTTTCAAACGCCCTGAAATTCACGCCACCTGAAGGCGTGGTCGAAATCAAGACCCGCCGCGACGGTGAGCGGATTTACGTTTCGGTCCGCGATTCGGGCATCGGCATCGCGCCGGAAGACCACGCCCGTGTGTTCGAGCGTTTCGTGCAGATCGATGGCTCGACGGCCCGCCGCTATTCGGGCACGGGCCTGGGACTGTCGTTGGTCAAGGAGCTGGTGGAGTTGCACGGCGGCGAAATCCGACTCGACAGCGAAGCCGGCAAGGGAGCGACCTTCACCTTCTGGGTGCCGGTCACCGAACCGCCTTCGGAGCAGGTTCGGCAGGCATCGTCGATGGCTCGGTCGTGTCGCTTTGCCGACCTGGTGGTCTGCGAGCCCGATGCTCCGCCCGCCGAGGAGGCGCCGGCGCCGGTGGCCGCCGGAGCTCCGACAGTCTTGGTGGTCGACGACACGCCCGAAATGCGAAGGCTGGTGGCGAGCGTGTTGAGCGACCAGTACACCGTGGTGACCGCCGACGACGGCGAGCAGGGCTGCGCGCTGGCCGAGAAGATCATGCCCGACTTGATCATCTCCGACGTGATGATGCCGGTGACCGACGGCTACGAGTTCTGCCGGCGCGTCAAGCAAAACCCGGCGATGGCCCGCATTCCGTTTGTGCTGCTGACGGCCAAGGCCGATCGCACGATGAAAATCGAAGGGTTGGACATCGGGGCCGATGATTATCTGGTCAAGCCGTTCGACGCCGAAGAGCTGCGGGCGCGGGTCCGCTCGCTGCTGCGGCTGCGGGCCTTGGACCGCAAGCTCGACGAGCGCAACGCCGACCTGGAAAAGACGCTTTCGGCGTTGCAGAACGCCCAGGCCCAGATGTTGCAAATGGCCCACCTGGCCGGCATGACCGAAATCGCCACCGGCGTGCTGCACAACGTGGGCAATGTGCTGAACAACGTCAACATCTCGACGACCGTGCTGAGCGAACGCATCCGTCAGTTGCGCGTCGACGGGTTGGCCAAGGTGGCCGGCTTGCTCGGCGAACACTCGCAGAATCTGCACGAGTTGCTGAGCGACGATCGCCGCCGTCAGCAGCTCATGGACTATTTAAAGACACTCTCGGCGGCCATGGCGGCCGATCAGCAAGAGCTGCTCGGCGAGTTGGGATTCCTCACCGACAAGGTGCAGCACATTCGCAACATCATCGTCGCCGAACAGCATTACGCCCGGCGAGTGTCGTTCAAGGAACGCGGCGAGCTGCGGGCCTTGATGGAAGACATCTTACTGATGCACAGTCACTCGCTGGCCAAGTTCGAGGTGGAGGTCGTGCGCGACTTCGACGAGCTGCCGCCCATGACTCTCGAACGCTCGAAGCTCTTGCAGGTGCTCGACAACCTGGTCAAGAACGCCATCGAATCGATGTCGGTATGCGACACGCAGCGCGTGCTGACGGTGCGGATAAAATCGGAGCCAGCCGATCGCATTCGCATCACGGTAAGCGACACGGGCGGCGGCATCGACCCGGCCCATGCCAATCGGATCTTCAATTTCGGATTCACCACCAAGCAAACCGGCAACGGCTTCGGTCTGCATTCATCGGCCAATGCGATGGGCGAGATGGGCGGGTCGATCAGCGTACACAGCGACGGTCTCGGGAAGGGAGCCACGTTCACGCTGCTGCTGCCGATCACCCTCGATGAAAGC
>DATFDL010000182.1:0-2570 GCA_035252155.1 Pirellulales bacterium
CTGGAGGATGGCCTTCCAGGCCGTCCTGCCGCGCGCGACGGCCTGGAAGGCCATCCTCCGACGCCGATTGCGGGAGACAAGCGGCAGTTTGAGATTAACCCGCGGGGTGCCGGTTCGCAATGGCCGGGAATTGCTCAGAGCGCGAGCTGGAAACGCCCGGCACAAGGCCGGGAGCTACCTCGCCTTGTCGCCCTCTCGCCTCATCGCCCTGTCGTCCGTCGCAGCCGGGGCATCGCCGAGGCTCTGTCCCAGCCACCGGTCCCCGGCAAATCGAAAATCCAAAATCGAAAATCCAAAATCGCTGAAGACGGCCTGCGAAGGCCATCCTCCGGGGCGCAGCCCTTGCCGGCTCCGTCGGGCTCAGCCTATCATCGCGCTATGCCGCCATCTTCGTCTGCCGATCGCCCGTGCGTCCGCCCTCGCATTGTTGTCTTGGGTTCAGCCGATCGTTCGCCCGTCAGCGGTCAAGGAGATCGGCTGCGCGAGGTAATCGAGCAGCATGCCGAGATCGTGCTCTGGGACGACAGCGCCCAGGCCGATCTGGCGAAAATCGAGGCCGATTATGTCGTCGTGCTGGGAGGCGATGGATCGATTCTGCGGGCCGCCCGGCAAATGGGTTATCGGCAACTGCCGGTGATCGGCGTCAACCTGGGAAAACTGGGTTTCTTGGCCGATTTGTCTCCCGACGAGTTTATCGAAAGCTTTCCGCGCATCTGCACCACCCAACCGCGGATCGTCGAACACTTGATGTTCGAGTGCCATCACGAGCCGGCCGGCGGCGCCGCGGCGGCAAAGTCGTGTCAGCTTGGGTTGAACGAGGTGGCCATCTTGGGCGGCCCGCCGTTCGCCATTCTTGAGGTGCATCTTTACGTTGACGCCGAACTGGTAACTACCTATAGTTGCGACGGCCTGATTGTCAGTACGCCGGTCGGTTCGACGGCCCATAGCCTGTCTGCCGGAGGACCGATCTTGCGGAAGGACCTGCAAGCGTTCGTCATTTCACCGATTAGCCCTCACACGCTCACCAACCGGCCGGTGGTCGATTCGGCCGATCGCGTTTATGAGCTCGTGGTGCCGCGCCCGCACGCCGGCACCTCGGTGGTGATCGACGGGCGCCTGCTGGGTACGTTGGCTCCGGGCGACCGCGTGAAGATCCGGCGGGCAGAGCCGCGGTTTATGTTGGTCGAGGCCGCTGGTCACGCCTATTACCGCACACTTCGTCAGAAGCTGGGCTGGAGCGGCAGCTTGTTCGGCGCTGACAAGCCACGCTCGTAAGACGGAATGTGGCCCAGCCGCCCCCGGCTGGGTGGCGGTCGCCAAAGGCGACCGGACAGCCGAGGGCGGCTGTCCCACATTTTGCCGTTCTACGAAACTTAGACTCGAAAGGATGCGAGTTGACAATGGTTCTTCGATTTTTGCTCGCGATCGTACTTTTCTTTTCATGGTCCGCCGCGGGGCTGCGAGGCGCCGAATCAAGCAGTAAGGCAACCAAGCCCGACCAGCCTCCGGCCGGCACGAAAAAGTACGAGCTGAAATACAAGTTTCAGCCGGAAGAAACCATCCGCTGGGAAGTCGAGCACCGGGCGAAAGTGCGCAGTACCATTCAGGGCACTACCCAGACAGCCGACACGTTGAGCTTGTCGGTCAAGGTCTGGAAGATCGCCTCGGTCGATGAGCAGGGCAACGCCACGCTGGTTTACTCGGTCGAGAGCGTCGACATGCGTCAAAAATTCGACGGCCGCCAGGAGGTGCGCTACAACAGCCAGACCGACAAGAAGGCGCCGGCCGGTTTCGACACCGTGGCTAAGGCGGTGGGCGTGCCGCTGGCCACCTTCACGCTCGACGTGCGGGGCACGGTCGTCAAGCGGGAGGAAAAATTCGTGCAGGCCGCGCCGATGCAAGAGAACATCACCCTGCCACTGCCCGAAAAAGCCGTGGCGGTCGGCGAGCGTTGGTATCTGCCAGCCGACATTACGGTGACCTTGAAAGAGGGCGGCACACGCAAGATCAAGGCCCGGCAACGGTTCCGCTTGGAAGAAGTCAATGATGGCGTGGCGGTGATCAACATCGAGACTCAAGTATTGACTCCGCTGAACGACCCGGCGATCGAAGCCCAGATCGTGCAGAGCAAGGCCAACGGCGCTGTGCGGTTCGACATCGACTTGGGCAGGGTCGTCGGGCAGCAGAGCGAGGTCGATGAGCAGGTGCAGGGCTTTCAGGGTCCGGGCAGCAGCGTACACTACGTCACTCGCTTGACCGAAAAGCTGCTGCCCACGGCGGCCAAAACCGCCGCGGCGCCGCGATCCAACGTGCTGCGGCAGTAGTAGAACGGAATTCACTCCGTTGGGTAGAAAAAGCGAAATCGGTGGCTGGGGCAGAAGCTGGCCGCCGCAGACATTGGATCTCGCAGCAAGCGTCGTCGGCCAGCGATGCCCCGGCGGTGGCGCCGCCGGGGCATCGCCGCGTCCGGCCGCCGGCGTCGAACCCCATCTCGATGCGGCTCTGCCCCAGCCACCGGACGGCTCGGTGTGAGCAAAGGAAACGGAATGAATTCCGTTCTACGACTGCTG
>DATFDL010000183.1:0-17198 GCA_035252155.1 Pirellulales bacterium
CAGCGGAGGGCATGGGAGTCGAACCCACAACCGGTTTCCCGGCACCTGATTTCGAGTCAGGCCGCTAGCCATTCGCTTACCCTCCGAACCCGAATTTGAATCTAATACTCGCCCCCGCGATTGGCAAGCTCGCAAATTGTAAGCTAGGGTTGCGAAGCGAAATTCCAAGTTTGGGAGGCTTGCCGCAGATATGGACCGACTCGACCGTAAACGCCAGCAAGTTTTAGAGGCCCTCGGCGAACTCATCGAGCAGGGCCAAGACCGCCTCAGGGTCGGCCAAGTGATGACGCCCGATCCGGCCTGCATCTCGGCCGACGCCAGCATTCTCGAGCTAGTGCGGCTGTTTCACGCCAAAGAATTTCGTCACCCGCTGGTCACCGACGCCGAGGGCAACCTGATCGGCGTGGTCAGCGATCGCGACGTGATCCGCTGCTTCGGGCCGGCCAAGTATCCGCCTGAAGAAGTGCTGCGGGGCATCACCGCCGCCGAGATCATGAGCACCGACGTCGTCACCGCTTCGCCGGACGATCTGCTCGAGCAAGCGATCGAGCAGTTGTTCGGCTACGGCATCAACTGCCTGCCGGTGGTATCGGGCGGACGGCTGGTAGGAATCTTGACGACCACCGACCTGTACGTGGTGCTGGAAGCGATGCTCAAGACGTTTCGGCGGTCACCTACCCGTGGGGTGGCACATGCCGCCGCGCGTTAGACCGGTCGCGCCAAGCAAGCAGCCGCGCGTACGGACAACCGATTCCGCGGATCTTGCCATCTGTAGGGAACGGACTCCGTGCCGTTCCGTGTAGGGCGGGGCAACGTCGAATCGCAGATCCCGGAACGCCACGGAGTGCGTTCCCTACAGACGTTGGGAGCGTACATGGCCGGTCTAGGACATCACCGCGCCTGAGTCCCGACCACCCGAGCATTCGTGCTCACCTATCGTCGCTTTGCCCGCCTTGTGCCGCTCGTGCGGCGTCACGGCGTGACTCGCAATCTGCGGATTCTTGCGGTTTGCCTCACGGTGTTGGCCACCGAGGAAAGCGTGCGCCGCCGTTCGCTGTCACGCCGATACAGTAAGTGTATTGCGGATTTCGGCATCCAGCCTCGCAGGAAAACTAAGCATGGCGAAAGACATCGTTCGAGTGGTGACGCGCGGGACCGACGGCAAGCTGCGCATCAAGGATTACAACAAGGCCGAATCGCTGGCCAAGATGCACACGCAAGTGGGCATCGACGATTGCAGCACCGATCTGGGTTTGCGGGGACTCCCGGTGTTTCGCGGGCTGATTGGCCCCATGCCCGAAGGCAAAAACGTCATCCGCTACGAATCGCCCGAAGTGTTCGAGACGCTCACCAAAGAATGGAGCACGGCGAAGTCGGCCCGCCGTCGGTCGCCCTCGGCCCAGCCCGCCGACGAGTCCGTGCAAACGGTCAGTAACTAAGCTTCGCGGGGGCGGACCTTTCGATCGGCACCTCGAACAGCCGCGGAGTGTCGCCCGCCAGCGAGTCGGAGACGCGCTGGCTCAATTCATCGGGCTCCGTCAGGCGTTGTGCTTCGACGCCCAATGAACGGGCCAGCCCGATCAGGTCGATCTCGGGGCCGATTAAGTCGACTCCCTCAAACCGGCCAGCCAGCGCCTGCGGCAAGCCCAATTGCTGAGCGCCGACTTTCAAGATTTGGTATTGAGCGTTGTTGGGAATGACAAAGGTGACGGGCAGCCGATACCGGGCGGCCGTCCATAATCCCTGAATGCCGTACATCGCGGCGCCCTCGCCCAGCAGGGCCAGCACGGGGCGGTCGGGCCAGGCCAGCTTCACGCCCAACGCGCAGCCGAGTCCCCAGCCTAAGGCCCAACCGCGATGCGCGAAATAGCCCGACGTGTTTTTTAGCACGCCCAACCGCTCGAAGTAGGTGTTTGTCGTGGTGACGGCCTCTTCGACGACAGCCACGTTGTCGGGCAGCACGCGAGCCAGGCTCGACATCAAGGTCAGCGGCGTCATGGGCCGGCGGCCGTGTTCTGCTTCGGCCCGCTGGCGAAGCTGTTGTTGCGCCGCGCGGCGAGATTCGCCGCGGGACTGCATGCGAACGCGGGCCGCCTCGATCGCCGACGGCGAGAGCAGCTCGTCGATCAGTGGCACCAGCTCCGCCAGCCCCGCTTGTGGATCGCCGATCAGCCCGACTTCGAGCGGATAGTTTTTGCCAAGCTGCCAGGGATCGTGTTCGAGATGAATCAGCCGCAGATGTTCGGGCAGCGGCCGAGCCGGCTCGAAATAAACATATTGCCGCAGCAGGTCCATGCCCACCACCAGCAGCACATCGAACTCGTCCAACCGCTTTCGGACGTCGGGGGACCAGAGCGGCAGGGCATGCGCATAGAGCGGGTGATCGGCGGGAAAGCCGAGCCGGCCATGCGTGGTGCCCGACTCGGTGAACACCGCGGCCCCTAGCCGTTCGGCCAGCGAGACGACCTCGCTCACGGCGTCGGCCTCGACCACCCGGCTGCCCGAAAGAATGGCTGGGTTGCGGGCCGCGGCCAACAGCTCAGCCGCGCGGCGCAAAGCGTCGCGGGGCGGACGCACGCGCCGGTCAGGCAGCGCCGGTATCGAAAGGTCAAGTTGGCCAACTTCTGTTTGCAGATCGATCGGCAGCGAGAGAAACACGGGACCGGTGGGCGGCGTCAGAGCGGTCTGCACCGCGCGGCGCACCGCGCTGGGTAGGTCTTCGAGGCGCTCGATCTCGGCGGCCCATTTGGTCCAGGGACGAGCGACCGACACCATATCGGACCACAGGATCGGCTCTTCGAACTTCAGCCGCCGGTCTTGCTGGCCGGCCGTGACCAACAACGGCGTGCCGGCGCGGTAGGCGTTGTAGAGCATGCCCATGCCATTGCCTAGGCCGCAACTGATGTGCAGGTTGACCACGCCCAGCGAGCGCGATGCCTGGGCATAGCCGTCGGCCATCGCCACGACGGGCACTTCTTGCAGGCCCAGTAGATATTGAATGCGGCGGTCGGCGGCTAGCGCGTCCATCAGCGGCAGTTCGGTCGTGCCCGGATTGCCGAACAGATACCGCACGCCGGCCGCGACGAGCATGTCAATGAGGGCCTGCGCTCCGCTGGTAGTCTTGGTGGCCATGCGACCAAGTTAACCGATGCCGAAGGGTTCGGCCATCGTAGACATCACACTCCGTGTGATGCTGACGCCGGAGGCGTCGGGCAGGCATCATGCGGAGCATGATGGCTACGGTGGTCGATGGCTACGCTGGCATTAGCCGAACTGGCTGGGACTGACGCCCAGCGCCACAATGCTGCACGCCTGAACCACATTCAGGCCGAGTGCGTGCGCCCGTTCGATGAGCTCGGCGCTTTCGCTGCCGGGGTTGAGCCATAGCTCGTCGCATCCTTTGGCGGCGATCTCATCGAGCAGCTTCAGGCCCAGCGGCGGTGGCAGATAAACGCTGACCCGATCGAAGTGGTCGATGGGTACGTCGACCAGCCGGGCGTAGGCTTTTTGCCCCTCGATCTCACCGCCCTTGGGATTAATGGGATAGACGTCATAACCTTGCTGCAAGTGGGCGCGCACCGACTTGTTGCCAAATTTCGAGCGATCGGCGCTGGCGCCGAGAATGGCGACGGTGGGCATGGCTAATCGCGGCGGGCGTTGAGGCTAAGCGACCGCTTCTGGCCCGTGTACCAGCTCTTCCAGGCGGCCACGTTGTAGTCGTAGTTCTGCCCGCCAGTTATTTGCACCAGCGCTTGCAGTACATCTTCGTTGTTGTGATAGACGACCTCGATCTTAGGCCCGTTGTTGCCAAAACTCATGCCGCCGCCCAGCGGTTGGCCGTTCATGCTGCCGAACGTCGCTTGATAGCCGCCTTGCCCGGCCGGGGCAACCTGGTATTCGTGCCGCGTGATCAGCGCGTCGATCAAGGGCAGCACCGCCGAGCGGTCCTTCAAGCGACCCAAGGCAAGGGCCGCTCGATTGACGATCGGGTTTCGCTTGTCTTGCAGGTGGTCGATGTAAAAGTCGGTGAAAGACGGCGTCGGCTTCTCGCAGATGTGGTCGAGGCACGTGAGCCGCACTTCTTCATACGGATCGCGGAGCGAACCTTCGAGCAAGATCTTCCATGCCTGCGGCGTGCCGATGCGGGCGAGCGCATCGAGATACCGCTTGCGATAATCTTCGACCGGTTCATTCGACAACGCTTTTGCCAAGGCGTCGACGGCATAGGGATCGTTGATTTCATCGATCTTCGCCAGTGCCTCCGCCTCGCGTCCTTCGTTCATCCAGACGCGCAATCGCTTCAGCCGCTGACGCCACTCTTTCTGGGCTAATTCGGTCGTCCGCTCGCGCTCGCGCAGCTCGACCTCTTGGGGCGTCATCCAGTCGCCCTGGTAGAGTACGTAGCCTTGAGATTCCCAGAATTGCCGCCGCGAACGCCAGACGCCGCCCACCCGAACGTGGTTGAGCATCAGATGTGCCTGGGCATGTTCGGGATCGATCTCCAGCACGCGCTTCAAATGCCGATCGCGCTCGGCATTGAGATGATGGTCGCGGCACCAAACGGCCAACTCCATCTGCCCTTCGACATTGTCGGCAGCGGTGTGACGTTTCTTTTCATACTCCTCTTTAGCTTCGTTCTGACGGATGACCTCGCGGACTTGCGACTTGTCGAAGGTCAGTCGGCCGCCCCCGACTTCGAGCACGTATTTTTGACGAGGCGATTCCTTGGGGTTGAGCAGTTTGCCTTCGATATGGCCTCCGTTTTTGAGTTCCACCACTTCGCCAAGGGCGGAGCCGCCAGCGACCGCCAATAACCCCATCAGGACGAATGCTAGTGGTTTTGGCATGGATAAGGCCTCGTCGAGATCGCTGCCTGGCGGCCGGTTGTTCTTATTATAGTCGGCTGCGCCGCGAATGGGCAATAAAACGGCGACTTGCGAGGGCCACCAGCCGGCTGGTAGCTCCGGGCCTTGTGCCCGGTAGTTCCATCGTGCCAACTGCGCCAGGCCAACCGGCCGTCCACAAGGGCCGGGGCTACCGCCCGTCGACTGATCGTGCAATACAATGGAGGGCGTTCCTGAATGGGTTTTGATGGCAAGCCACTTGTGCCAGAGGCGCACCGCCCTCTATGCTACGGACAGATGGCGTCGGCGCCGGGCATCTTGCACCCGCCGCCCCCTGGATGAGCGCGTCGACCGCGAGCGGCGAACTATGGAAAGCAAGCTGGCAGAACGGCCCGCCGGGAACACCGACGTCGGCCGTATCAGCGAGGTGCAAGTCGTCCCAGTTCGCTGCGGCCGCGACGTGGACCGGTTCGTGCGGCTGCCCTGGTCGATCTACGCAAGCGACCCCTGCTGGGCGCCCCCCCTGCTGATCGAGCGGAAAGATTTCATCAATCCCAAGCAGCATCCATTCTATTCGCACGGCGCCGCGGCCCAGTTTCTGGCCGTACGCGCCGGGCGAGTCGTCGGCCGAATCATGGCCAGCGACGACCCGAACTACAACCGTGAGCACCAGGCGAACGTCGGCTGCTTCGGGATGTTCGAATCGATTGACGATGAGGGCGTGGCCGCAGCCCTGCTCGATGCCGCCGCCGACTGGCTGCGCTCGCGCGGCCGGAACGTGCTTCGGGGGCCGATCGATTATTCGCTCAATTACAATTGTGGGCTGCTGATCGACGGGTTCGATACGCCCCCGCGAATCATGATGAATCACAACCCGCCGTACTATGCACATCTTTTGCAGTCGTGGGGGCTGGCAAAGGCCAAAGACATGTACGCCTGGTGGTTCGACGCCCGCCAGCCCGTGTTGGCCGAATGGCGTCGCCGCGCCGAGCGTCTCGCGAAGCGGGTGCGTTTCTCGGTCCGTCCGCTGCGAATGAACCAGCTAAGTGCCGAAATCCAGCGCTGCAAGGAGGTCTACAACGCCGCCTGGGAACAAAGCTGGGGTTTCGTCAAAATGACCGATGCGGAGTTCAACTATCTGGCCAAGCACTTGAAGCTGATCGCGATGCCCGAGTTGCTGCTCTTGGCCGAGGCCGAAGGGCGGCCGATCGGTTTTTCGATGACGCTGCCCGACCTGAATGAGGCGCTGCGACCCTTGAACGGTCGGCTGTTTCGGTGGGGTCTGCCGGTGGGCCTGCTTCGGCTGAACCGCAGCCGCCGCCAAATTCACACGGCGCGATTGCTGGTGCTAGGCGTGGTCGAACGTTTTCGCCGGCGGGGCGTGGCCGAAATGCTGATCTTGCGGACGCTCAACTACGGCCAAGACCAGGCACATTTCACCGGCGCCGAGTTGAGCTGGACCTTGGAAGACAACCATCTGATCAACCGCACCATCGAGTCGGTCGGCGGCAAGCGGTACAAGACGTACCGCATCTACGAGCGTGCGATCTAGTAGAACGGAATTCATTCCGTTCCATGATTTCGGCACGGTGTTTGCAAATACCCCCTCCCGACAAGCATTTCCTCTACAGAGAAGAGGGAAACCGTAACAGGGAAAGTTTGTTGTCCGGGGCCGGCTTGAAGAAGAGGCAAAACGCAACGCTTCGGATGCGGAAAGCTGGGAAAGGCCTACTGTTAGACGGCTTAGGAACAGAGAAGCCGGCTTCCTAGCGGGTCGAAAACCCTTCTGAATGCACGCAATTGTGACCAGTCGGGAGCTTTAGTCACCCTAAGGCTCCCGACTCGGTCAGTGCGTGTCGAATGTATCGTTTCAATACATGTGTGCCGAAACGATACACATCTCCCGTGTAGCGACTCGCTACAAGACTTGGTGGGTCAGGCTTTCTAGCCTGACGTCAGGCTAGAAAGCCTGACCTACGGTTTGCAATTCGTCCGACGGCGCGGTACGAAATCTCCGAACCCGATTTGCCAACGATTGTGGCTCCGCAGCCACGGTAAGATCGGGGGAGACTCCTTCGCTGAGACAACAACATGATGATTCGCAATCGTAATTGGCAGGTGGGCACTGGCGCGATTTTTTTCGGCCTGATCTCCGTCGGATATCTCTGCGGCGAGGAGTACCTGAGTGGCAAAGTATGGCCCGAGCCCAGGGTCGTCACGCCCGGTCTAGACGGCGGCCCGCCCTCCGACGCGATCGTGCTGTTTGACGGCGCCGACCTTTCGCAATTCAACGGTGGTGACAAGTGGCTGATCGAGGACGGTGTGGCAACGGTACACGGCGGCGGCGTGACCAGCAAGCGTGCCTTTGGCAGTTGCCAACTCCATGTCGAATGGGCCGCTCCGGACGAGGTCAAAGGCCACGGGCAAGGCCGCGGCAACAGCGGCATCTATTTGCAAGGCAAGTATGAAGTGCAAATTCTCGACTCGTACGAGAACAAGACCTACTACGACGGCCAGGCGGGGGCTCTCTATAAGCAGTGGCCGCCGCTGGTGAACGCTTGCCGCAAGCCTGGCGAGTGGCAAACGTACGACATTATCTTCGATGCGCCGAAATTCGACGCCCAAGGCAAGCTCAGCAAGCCGGGCTACGTCACCGTGTTGCACAATGGCGTGTTGATTCAGAATCACGCCGAACTGCAAGGGACCACCGCCTGGGACCGAGCGCCGGCCTACGAGCCTCACGCCGATAAGCTTTCCTTGAGCATCCAAGATCACGGCAACCCGGTGCGGTTCCGCAATATCTGGATCCGGGAGCTGTAAGAATCATTTCCTGGCGGATGGCCTCCCAGGCCGTTCACGGTTGATGAGACGGCCTGGCAGGCCATCCTCCAAGGACGTGTGACAAATGTTAGCCCGGCCAGACTAATGCCCAGCAGCGTCAGCAATACTCGCAACGCCGCGTTCAAGTCGACCGGCCGCTCGCTTTCGGATAAATGCCGCTGGCTGATCCACCAAGGGCGCAGCGAGTTTAAGACCCAGTATCGCTGAACCTCCAGCGGTTCGTCTCCATCGGGGTCGACCGTCACCGGCAAGGTCGGCCGCTTGGCGGGCGAGAATTTTTGGGGCGCCGGCCCGGCATAGCAAACAATTTCACGCAGTTGCCGGGGCCGGGCAAGCAATTGCGAGCAACGGGGGCGAAAATAGGCCCACGGATCGTTCAAAAAGAACGACGAAGTCAGCCCGCGTTCGATATACAGCCGCAGCGGATCGACACTCAGCGCGGCGATCTGTCCCGCCAGCGCCAGCGCCAGCAGCAGCGCGACCAGTGGGGGGCGAAGGCGGGCGGCGCCGGCCGGTATAAAGAGCCACAGCAGGGCGAAGACAGGCGTCAGATAGCGCGGGCCCCAGTTCGGATCGCCGGCGAAGAACGTCATCGTCGCAATGAAGCAGACAAAAACCGCCGACGACAGCCCCAACGTCAGGGCAAACCACTGCTCGCTCCGATACCAGGCCGCCACCCCGTAACAGCCGGCGATGACGGGTGGCCAGTACCATACAGCGCCTACCCCAGGACTCACCAACAGCCCCATCAGACCCGCCCAGAAGTTGCCGGGCCACATCAAAGCATAACCTTTTTGCATCGCTACGGCGTTGGCGGCCCAGGTGCTGGGCGGAAACTTGTAGAGATCGTACGCCTTGTAGGCGGCGACTCCCAGGACCACGCCGGCGAGCATCATGCCGGTGCGGATCCATTGGTCGCGCGTGGGCCGGCGGCCGTCCCAGCCGGCGGCCAGCGCGGGCGCGACAAACAGCGCCAACGGCGGTTTGCAATTGAAGGCGATGCCGAGCAACAGTCCCGCGGCGATCGCCCCGGACTGCAAAAACCGCTCGCGGGTCCAAAAAGCCACCGCGACTCCAGCCAGCGTAAAGAGCGTCCCTAAAACGTCGTCGAACGTTGTCGTACCATAGAACCACAGCGGCGTGCAGAAAATACGGCCCGCCGCCCAGAGCACGGAGGCGCGCTCCGACAGCCCGGCACGCGAAAACCAAGCGGCGTACAGCACCGCGATCAAGCCGCAAAGCACGCCGCCGCTCAGCGAAAAGAAAAAATGCCGGCGAGCTTCGCTCACAGGCCCGGTGAGATCAGCGGCCACGATCGAACCTGCCGCCAGTGCGCTTTGCGGAAACCGGTAATTGGTATACCGCCGGCCGTCGCGTCCGGGAAAGACCGAGAACCAGGCATTCGGATCCCGCACGATAGAATCGCCATGCTCGACCAGGCTACGGCCAACCTCATAGCGCGTGTAACCGTCGAGAATGTCGATCCGCCCGGGACCGGAAAGGGCAGTCAGGGAGATAACGGCGACAAACAGAAAAAACGATTGGGCGACACGGCGAAAAGGCGACACGGCGACAGGGCGGAAAGGCGACACGGCGAAAAGGCGAAACGGCGAAGAGGCGAGGTTGATGGACCTGAAATCGATCATGACGACTAACTCCGCACTCCATCACGCTTCAAACTTCATACTTCAAACTTCACACTTCAAACTTCACACTTCAAACTTCACACTTCAAACTTCAAACTTCAAACTTCAAACTTCGCGCTCTGTCAGACGCCAATTCGTGGAACAGCTCCGCATACCTCGCCGCGCACCGGTCCCAGTCCCAGTGGGCTTGGGCGAAGTCGGCGACGTCCACACGCCGCGACGTCAATTCGTCGGGTGCGGCAAGCACGCCGCTGAGGCGCTCGGCGAAGCCCTCGAACGTCGGTTCGGCGGTCCAGATCACGCGCTCGATGCTGGGGCAGCCTGCGGCGGTCTCGCGGCTGATCAAGGGCGGTGTGCCGCAGGCCATCGCCTCTTGCACGACCAGCGGAAAGCCCTCGCCGGTCGACGGAAGCACCAACAGATCGGCGGCCTGATAAAACTCAGTCAGCCGATCGTGACCGACGCGGCCAATCGCGCGGACGTTGGGCTGACCCCATTCGGCCGGATCGCACGGCCCCCAGCCGATGAAGAGCCAGTCGCACTGAGCAAACCGCGCCGCCAGCTCGCGCAGGACCACCAGGCCTTTCTTTTCGACAAACCGCCCAACGAATAACAAGGCGGGCCGCTCGCTCAGCCCTAGGGCACGACGCAAACGCCGTCGCTCGCGGTCGTCGGCGGGCTGAAAGCGGTCGAGGTCGACGCCATTGGGAACAAACAGCGGCGATTGTCGGAATGAAACGAACTCCGAAAAAAATCGCCGCACCTGTTCGGCGATAAAGATGGTTTGCGTGCAATGCCCCAACACGTGGCGAGCCAACGTATGGTTGGCCGCCCACAACAGGCATCGCAACAACGGCGAGCGATACGGGATTTCGCCGACGTGCTGCGTGACGACGACGGGCTTGCCCAGCCGCTGGGCCGCGAGATAAGCGACGACATTTCCCAGGTAGAGGCTGTCGTGCAGGTGAACGACGTCCGCGGCCTCGACCGCTCGGCGAAGCTTGCTCAGGCTGCCGAGCGACCAAAGCGGATACGGAAAACCAAACAGCCGCTCGGTGACGTTCCAAGCTCGCATCGGCAACGCTCTGACGCCGTCGGGCAGCAACTCCGGCGCGGGATCGCTGGCCGCCCAGGTGATTCGGCAATCATGATTCGTCAACCGCGAAGCCAGCTCAGCGGCGACAATCTCCACCCCGCCGTAATGATCGGCGTAGTAGTGCGTAACCAGCAGAACGTGTAAGGTGTCGTCCATCAAACGATCACCGCCAGTGCCCTCTCGGCGCCAGCCGTCAATTCCTGATTCAAGATCGCGTGTTGCAGCCGCAACACATCCAAGGCCGCCGCCGGATCGATGTCGCGCAGCGGCGCCACGCCTTGTACGGCGTCAAAAAAGCGTTTGACGACCTCATCGTTGCCGTAGCGCAGGCGGCGGTTGATGAGTTGCCAGCCCGATGCGGCGAAACCCCACGCATGCCCGCTCAGCAGCCTCCACGACGAACGGGCGATGTCGCGGGCCGTGTGCCGGCCGTCGTTGGGCACAAAATGCAATACATCGCGAAAGATGTCGATGACGGCCATGCCCCGCTCGGCGAAGACGAACAAGAACCACTCGCTCACCGGGGCCTCGAAGTTCATAAACATTGTGGCGGGACCGCACGAAGAATCGAAGTGCGCTTGAACGGTCGCCGGGGTCGCCCGTGGCCGCGGAGAAGATGTCACGTCTGCCTGACGCAACTCAATCCGGCCGCCAAACGCACGCAGCAGGTAGAGCAAGTGCGGCGATTCGTCGTAGAACAAACCGCCGGGCAGCTCTTCGTACCAAGTCGGCAGGCGACGGCGCTCGCTGCTCAACTGCATGCCGTGCAGGCCGGTAAGGTTGCCCCACCGCCCCGAATGCAAAAGCCGCATCGCTTTCCGCACTGATCGGGCGAACTGGAAATTATGGACGACCGCCAACACGCGCCGCTCTCGTTCGGCGAGTTCGACGAGCGATTCTCCTTCGGTCACGCTCAGGCAAAGCGGCTTTTCGACGAGCACATGTTTACCCTGACGCAGCAACGCACTGGCCGTCTCATAGTGGGCCATCGGCGAAACACCGATCGTGGCGGCTTCGACTTCATCCAACCAGGAGGCCTCGAGATCGGCGGCCGCGTGAGGCAAATGAAACCTTTTGGCCAGCGCTTGAGCGCGGTCGAGGCGATGATCGACGACGCCCAGCACCCGACAGCGGCGGCTGGCCAGTAGCGCCGGCAGATGTCGAGCGCCCGTCACCCAGCCGGCGCCAATGACGGCCACCGGCGTGGGTCGCGATGGGCCGTGTGTGGCAGGCGACGACAGGGCGACAGGGCGACAGGGCGACAAGGCGACAGACTCGTCGCCGATGCATTCGGTGCGTGTCATGGCATGCGTTCCGCTATCGGTTGTTCTTTTGGCGAGCGAACGAGAATGTTTTTTCTCGCCAACACAAGCCAACAGGCGGCGTCTTCGCAGATCGCTACGTTGTCGTCCAAGACACCGTAAGACATGAACCATGCGATTAGCGAGGCGAGGCCGCCGAAACCAACCGGCGCGCGGCGGCGCAGGCCCAGCGAGCGCTGAATGGCGATCGGCTGATGTCGGCCTCTCCGCAAACGATAGAGCAGCCCGCCGGTCCAGTGGCTCCAGGCCTCCCAGCGTTGCAGTTGGCGGCGTGAAAGATATCCGTGGAAGGTGGGCGGCTCGAAACCGGCCGATGTCAGCTCGTCGCACCACTGCTCGGCCGACCAATAGTTGACGTGCGCCAGTCTTCGGTCGATCTCGGCCAGATATTCCGCCCTGCTTCGGCGGCTGAACCGCCCGGGGCCGCGCAGCAGCCGATGAAAATGAGGTGATGGCACCGTGGCAGCCAGCAATCCGCCGGGCTTCAACAACCGCGCCGCCTCGCGCAAGCACTTCGAGAGATTGGGAATGTGTTCCAACACACTGTTGGCAAAGACCAGATCGAACGATTGATCGTGTTCGGCGACCGACGCCGCGTCGGCCGCATGGACCGATTGGTAGGCGCCCGTGGCCAGCGCGGCGGCGGCTTCCGACCGGTCGGGATCGACGCCGACCAGCCGCCATTGAGCGCCGACCAGATCGCGCAAGATGATGGTCAGTTCGCCATCGCCGCAGCCGAGGTCGAGGGCCGATCCTGTCGACGATAACGCTTGCGCCAATTCTGCGATTTCGACCGCTCGCCACAGGTTGGTGGCCGGCTGAAACGGCGCTGCCCGCATCAGCCGCCGGAGCAGATTATGCCGGATGCGCGGCAGGCGGCTGGTGGCACTCTGATCGCGATCGAGAGGTAACGCTGCAATCATCAAAGCCCATCGCCGAAGGGAATTGGTCACAGGGGCACCGCCGCCCCGCTAGGCATCGGCCTGGGCAAGCTTGACGCTCTACGAAAACCTTGCCGGCCTGCCCCGGCCGAAAAATTTTGGGAATTATTAAAGCCGTCGATTTGACAGCCTGCCGAAGTGAACTAGGTTTCCAGTAGAGAGATGGACGTGTTCACGAAAGTCTCTCACGAGGCCTGCCGCCTCTGCATCCTCGACAAGGGCAAACCGGTCGCAAGGCCGGGACGCAAAGCCAAGGGCCAGTCGGGTTCGCCCGGCCGGAAGCCTGGTTGCCGAAAGGATGTTGATCGGCCGTCCGATTCGTCGGACGGCGAAAAGCATTTCCGATCACTTCGCCGAGGGCAAGGTGCGAGTAAGCTCAACGTGGGCGGCTGTGCGACGTGCAGCAGGCCCGCTGGCGTAAGCCGGCGGCACGTCGTGGGACGCCCGGGTAATTACTTGGTATTGGTCAGCCAGAGGCCGAGCTCATCTCAGCGGCCGCGGGCTACCGAAAAACATCGGAGGATGCCATGAAGTCTCTCGCTCTGAAGGTGCAACGTTTCCTCGTTTCGGAAGACGGCCCAACCGCGGTTGAGTACGCCGTGATGCTGGCCCTGATCGTGATCGTCTGCTTGACGGCGATCGGCTCGATCGGCTCGAAAGCCAACACCACGTTCACCAACGTCGCCGCCTCGCTGGGTGGTGCGAGCTAACGAAGCTAGCCGGTTTCGCGGCGGCCCTGGCCGCTGCGCACGGGCCAACGCTTAAGCTATCCCCTCGGAGTCTGACGACCGGACTCCGAGGGGACTTTTTTTGGCAGGTCAGACGTTTGGCCACCATGTGGGAGAAGCAGACGTCTGCCAAAGTCGCCTTTCGCTCTGCGAAAGTAGCGTTACTTTCGCGGAGCGAAAGGCGACAATGCCGCGCCCGGTGTTCGAGCACCGCTAAATATCGCCTGGCGAAAAGCTCTAATGGATGCCCTCCCCGACGCACGATTCATCGCGGCAAGCGGCCCCGCGCTACCTCACGCGCGAACAGAGTTGCCGCTTCGGTGGAGGCGCCTGCCCGACATCCGCGCCGCGGCTTGGGGCTTGACCGGGCTGACTCTGCTGATGGCCACGGCCTTGTGCCAGGCCTGGTCGCTCGAAGTGCCGCCGCGCGATCTGCTGCCGCCCGCCGGTTTGTTAGCGGTGTTGATGGGGCTGGCGGCGTATTATCGCCGGCGCCGTGAAGCAGCTTTCGTGCTGTCGCTGACGTCGCTGGCGCAGACCGTGGCCTTCGTTACCTGCTTTATCGTACTGATGTACGCTGTGGCGACATCCGCCCGACCGCTAATCGATACGCAGCTCGCCGCCTTCGACGCTTGGTGCGGTATCACCGTGCCGGTGGTACGCGAGTGGTCGGCCGCGCATCCGCTCTTCAATCTCTTGTTGAACTTCGCTTATGACACGCTGCTTTATCAGACGGCGCTGGTGCTGATTGCATTGGGCCTGGCAGGCGACCGATCGGCGCTGGAAGGGTTTCTGGCGTCGTTCATGCTTTCGGCCTTGACATCGCTGGTACTGTTCGTGCTGTTCCCGGCCGAGGGGCCGTTTGTCACGTATGGCCTCAATCCATCCCTCGATCAGGCGCAATTCCTCGATCATTTTCGCGCGTTGCGAGATGGCACGCGCACGCTCGTGACCTATCGAGGCGCCGAGGGCCTGATCACGTTTCCGTCGTTTCATGTGGCCTGGGCGATTACGATCACGTGGTCGCTGCGGAATTGCCGCCGATCGCTGTTCCTGACGGTGCTTACGCTGAATCTGCTCGTCATCGTTTCGACCATGAGCACCGGCTGGCATTACTTTGCCGATGTACTGGGCGGAACGGTAGTCGCCACCCTCTCGATCGTCGCGGCGAACCGGTTCCGCGCCCGGCGTCTCTAAGACGCGTAGGGATGCCAATTGAGGCAGAAATAAAGCCCGGCATACACCTTGGGATCGACATATACGCCGTGGCGGCTGCGCTCATCAAGCCAGGCGGGCACCTCATTGAGCGGCACCGGATGGACCTCGATCTCTTCATGCTCGATGCCGCCGCCCGCCGAGATTTTCTTAAGCTGTGTGGCCCGCACAAATGCGACGATCTCGCTGGCCAGGCCGGCGGTGGGCGGACCGATGGTCAGCAACTCAATCGCCCCGGCCTGGTAGCCAGTCTCTTCCAAAAGCTCGCGTCGGGCCGCCGCTTCGATCTGTTCGGTCTCGGCGCCTTCGACGTCGCCCACCAAGCCAGCGGGCAGCTCGACAACGCGCCGACCGACCGGAATGCGGTATTGCTCGGTCAGGATCAGCCGGCCGTCGTCGGTCACCGCCACTAGCACCACCGCGCCCGTGGCGCGGGTGCGATCGGCATATTCCCAATGCCCTTCGCGGATCAAACGCAGGTGCTGACCTTCGGCCAACGTGCGGCGCTGGGCGGGCGGCGTCACGGCTTCTTTCACCTCTCTGCAAAGCGGCTTGGATAACAAGCGATCAGCTTACTCATTTGAATCGCGAACCGGTAGCTCCCGGCCTTGTGCCGGGCAGTTCGACGTCGATCGTTACAGCGCCGACCGCGAGGCGCGCGACCGGCCGGCCACAAGGGCCGGGGCTACCAGCCGGGCAGTTCGACGTCGATCGTTACAGCGTCGACCGCGGGGCGCGCGACCGGCCGGCCACAAGGGCCGGGGCTACCAGCCGGATTATTCAGCAGCGCACCGCATCGTGCGGCACTTGCCAGAGTTCAGCGCGGCAATTAGCTTTGTTTCCCAGACGCCTCACCGCACCCAGAGCTCGCAAACCACATGCTTACTCCACTGACATCTCGCATTCTGTCAACAAGCGCGCTCGCCGCCCTGCTTTTGCTTGCCGTCACCGCGGCCCGTGGCGCCGACGACTATCGCCTGGGGCCGGACAGCCAACGGCAATCGGGCGTTCCACAGGGCAAAGTCACGCAGCATCGCTGGAAACACAGCAAAGTGTTCGAGGGCACCGAACGCGACTATTGGATCTATGTGCCGGCACAATATAAGCCCAGCGAGCCGGCGGCCCTGATGGTGTTTCAAGACGGCGGCGGCTACGTGAGCGAAGATGGCCAGTTCCGCGTACCCGTAGTGTTCGACAACTTGATCCACTTGGGCCAGATGCCGGTGACCATCGGGCTGTTTATCAATCCTGGCGTTTTTCCGCCGGCCGAGCCTGACGCCAAGCCGCGCAGCAATCGCAGCTTCGAGTACGACACGCTCAGCGATCAGTACGCCCGTTTTCTGTTGGAAGAAATGATCCCCGAGGTCAACCGGCAATACCCGCTGGCCGACGACGCTTCGGCCCGGGCCATCTGCGGCATCAGCTCGGGCGGCATCTGCGCCTTCACGGTGGCGTGGCAGCGGCCCGACGCCTTTAGCAAGGTGCTCAGCCACGTCGGCAGCTTCACGAACATCCGCGGCGGACACGTCTACCCCGCCCTGATCCGCAAGACCGAACGCAAACCCATTCGCGTCTTTTTGCAAGACGGCGAAAACGATCTCGACAACGAGCACGGCAGTTGGCCCCTGGCCAATCAGCAAATGGCCGCCGCATTGAAATTCGCACACTATGACTATCAATTTGTTTATGGCGACGGCGGGCACAATGGCAAGCATGGGGGCGCCATTTTGCCCGATTCGCTCCGTTGGTTGTGGCGCGACTATAAGCCCCCCACAAAGGCGGACAATTAGGTCCGCTTATTCCAAAAAAATTCATTGACGAGGGTTGGGCGGCCAGATATATATCCTATTCGCCGTCTCACGAGGGGACGGCGAAGCCGCTACCGGGGTTTTGGCGGGAGAGATTGCCGCATGCCGATCCGTGTGCTCGTGGCGGACGATCACCAGATCGTTCGAGCCGGACTGAAGCGCTGGTTTGAAGAGACCGAAGTCAGCGTGGTGGCGGAAGCCGAGACTCCCGCCACGCTGGTGCAGTTGGCGGCGGAGTGCCAGCCCGATGTGGCCCTGGTAGAAATCCGCCTGGCCGGCGGCGACGGTCTCCGGGCGATGGCGTTGGCCAAGCAGCAGATGCCCAAGCTGGCGGCGGTGGTCTTTTCGAGTCACGAGGCGCCCAGCTATGCCGCCCGTGCCCTGGCCGCGGAGGCCAGCGGATTTGTCCTCAAAAGCGCCTGCCGTGATCAGTTGCTCAGCGCCTTACGCCAAGTTGCGGCCGGCAAAACGCTTTGGGCGCCCGAGGAGCTGCGCCGGCTGCACGGGGCGTTGGCCGCGCCGAACGCGCAAGGTAACGTCGAGGTTGCCCTCACGCCGCGTGAAATGGAAGTGCTCTCGCACATGGCTCACGGCCTGACTAACAAGGAGATCGGCCGGTTGTTGGGCATCAGCTCCGAGACGGTCAAAGAGCACGTGCAGCGCCTGCTTCGCAAGATCGGCGTCCGCGACCGAACGCAGGCGGCTGTCTGGCTCGCCCGGCGACAAGCCGGATGATCTCAACCGCGATTGAACCCGT
>DATFDL010000184.1:0-22346 GCA_035252155.1 Pirellulales bacterium
GCCTCTGCCCCAGCCACCGATTGCGCTCGTGCTGATCTTCGCGCTGCTGGCAGCGAGTGCGACTCGATTGGCGTCGGCCCAAGAGGCCGATACCGAACCTCATGCCGCGTTTATCGGCGTGGTTGAGTGCGCCCGCTGCCACCGGAGTCCAACGCCGCTCGACCGCGAAAGCGGCGCTACCGATTGGGCCTCGCTCACCGAGTTCGAAACCTGGTATACCGACGACAAGCACAGCCAGGCCTTCAAGCTGCTCGACAGCGAGCGCGGCCGGCAGATGTCGAAAATCCTGGGCATCGACGTGTTGCACAACGCCCAATGCCTGAGCTGTCATTGCAATCTGCTGCCGCACTCGCCGCCGCTGAGCGAACTGGAGCAAAAGCAAGGCGTAAGCTGCGAATCGTGCCACGGCCCCGGCTCGCAATACGAAAAGCCGCATCGCGACCCAGGCTGGCGCATGCTGGCTGGCAGCGACAAGGAAAAGCTTGGCATGGTCGACGTGCGCGACCCGCGCCAACGAGCCAGGCAATGCCTGGGCTGCCACGTAGGCAATGTCGCCGAAGGCAAAGTACTGACGCATGCCATGTACGCCGCCGGCCATCCGCCTTTGCCGGGCTTTGAAATCGAGACCTTCGCCCGCGAAATGCCGCCGCATTGGCGGACTCTGGCCGATAAGCCCGCGGCTGCCCGGGACGATCCGCGCATTCGCGAGGCCTTGCACGAAAAGCCCGACGAGGTCCACGCGGCCCGCTCGGTGGTGGTGGGCGGCGTGATGTCGCTGGCAGAGTCGGTGCGTTTGCTGAGCGAGCAGGCGGCCGCGGCCGAGCCGGGCGAGTGGCCCGATTTTGCGATGTTCGATTGCCAAATGTGCCATCACGAACTGGCCACTCCCAGTTGGCGGCAACAACGTCTCGCCTCGGATGCCGGCCGTGCGCGGCCGGGCCAGCCGCGGATGCGCGCCTGGCCTTCGGTTTTGGTCGAGCTGGGCATCGATCATCTGCATCGCGACGACGCCGACGCCCGTCGCCAAGCGCACGAAGAATTAAAAACCCGGCTGGCAACCTTCCAAAAAACCTTCGACGGCGTTGCCTGGGGCGCCCGGCGCGGCAAGGACGAAGGGCTATCGGCCGCAGCCCAGTCGTTGCTCGATTGGCTCGACGCGCTGGCCGGCAAGCTCGACGCGGCCGACTACGACCCGTCGGCCGCGCGCATGCTCTTAGCCGATTTGTGCGCGCTGGGCGAGCAGCCGTCGCTCGATTACGATTCGGCCCGCGAACTGGCCTGGGCACTTGAAGCCATCGGTTCGGCCGTCGTACCCGCGGAGCCGGCGGACGCCGACGACTGGCAGCGCATTTTGGCCGCCTTGGACCACGACTTATTGCTCGATTTGCCCGCCACGCAGCAACGCAGCATTCTCGACCCGCGCCGCCAGCAGGCGGTGTATGAAGCGGTCGGCAATTACGATCCCGCTCAAGTCCGTCGGCGCTTTGGCGATTTGTCAAAACTGCTCGCACCCGAGTAGAACGGAATTCATTCCGTTTCGTCTTGGCTCCGCTAGGTCACACGGCGAGGCTTGCTGCTGTCGAAGATTATCGGATAGACTTCATCTTGGCGGCCATGTACGGCGTATAATTCAACTGCTGGAGCGAGTTCGCGTCTGCGATGGAAGATCCTGAAAGGGCGATTCGTGATCTTTGGCCCGAACCCAAATATGGCCTCGACAACGATGATGAAGCTCCTCATGAATGGATAGAAGAAGATCGACAGCAAAACGGTCGCACAAAGAATCCTCCTCACCCGAGAGGAAAATGGTGGCGTTGGTACTTTACATATCACAAGCCGACATGTCAGCGAGTCAGGATCAGCGCTGACCAAGATCCAGAGACCGGGCAATGGTTCAACCCGCATCCGTCGTCTGGTGAGATTTAACATGCCATGAATGATACTCCGACGAACACCTTGACTGAGGAAAAGCGTCTTCGAACCCGGATTGAGCGGATGTATGACCTTTTAAACGAACGAAAGTTCGACGAATGCTTTGAGATCATTGATCCAAGAGTTAGAAACGCAGGCACTGTCGAATTCGCGAAGTACCAGACTTGTTTATCGCACTTCGTAGACAAATATGGACCGTTGGAGCCATTCCGGGTAATCGACATGAAGCTGTATCTCAAAGCCGCTGAGAGGCAAGAGGATCGGGATTTCGCCTATGCCATCGTTCTCGCTCATGACAAGACCGGACGGGAGATCGAGCTTAAAGAACGTTGGGTACGGGACACTGACGGCCTCTGGTACACATTGAAGACCGGCCTTGTCTGACGGGAACGGAATGAATTCCGTTCTACGACTCCTTTTACTTCCCTGGCAGCTCCCAGATGGCGCTGAACTCGCCCGCTCGGCCGCCGAGTTGCTCGGCCAGCAGCGTGGCCGCACGCGAAAGCAGCACGATCGACGGGCCGTCGTCGGGATGCGTCTCTAAAATCTGCCCGACAATCGTCGTTGTCTTGCCGAAACGCTGCTGCTCGAACTCGCGGAGCGCTTCGTCGTAGCGGTGGCGGACTTCATGCCAGCCGTCGTCGGCGGCCGGGCATAACTCATAAAGCGCCACCGGCTCGGCGATATTTACCACCCGTACCTGGCACAGCCGCCGCGTGGCGAACGACTCGTCGAGCCGGGCTTGCGTGCCCGCCGTCACGATGATGCCGCTCTTCAAATACTTGGTGGCGCCCTGCACTCGGCTGCATAGGTTGACCGTATTGCCCAGCGGGCCATATTTGAATTTTCGCTGCGTGCCGGTGTTGCCCACCCGCGCCGGCCCCGTGTTGACGCCGATGCCCAACCGCGTCGGCTCGCCTAGCCGCGATTGCCAACGCTCGTTGACCGCCGGCAGGGCCTGCCACATCTCGATGGCGGCCCGGCAGGCACGCTGTGCGTGATCGGGCTGGGCCGCCGGCGCGCCCCACATCGCCAGCAGCTCGTCGCCGACGTAATCGACCAGCACGCCGCCGTGCCGGATGACGCATTCCGAGGCCGCCCCTAGCACGTCGTTGATCCACTCCATCGTGCCGGCCGGCCCCAGCCGCTCAGCGATCCGGCTGAAACCGCGAATGTCGGCAAAGAGCACGGTGACCTCGGTGTCGCGACCTTCGAGCAGATCGGGGTGCAGGCTGAGCTGCTCGGCCAGCTCGGCCGAAAAAAACTGCTCGAACTGCACGCGGGCCCCAATGGCGGCCCGCTCTTGCTCTAGCCTCGCCAGCCCGGCCGCCACGCCCGAGGCCAGCGTTTCCATCAACATGGCGTCGGGCTGAGTGATGTGCGCTCCCAGCGGCGAACGAGTGCCCAGCAAGCGGTCGCCATAGAGCGCCCCGATGACCGCCCCGTGCCGGTCGAGAATGGGCGACACGACGACCGCTTCGACCTGGGCCAGGCTGCCTTGAACCAACGCAACGTCGGTCCCTTGCCGCCAGGTGGTTTTTCGTTCTTCGCGCATCGCTTCGAGCACGCGGCGGCTGGGTTGCCAATCGGCGGGCCGCTGCGCGCCGACTACCGTCGATTTGCCAGCCACGGCCTCCCAGCGGTCGCCGCGGCAGAGCAGCACGTGCCCCGAGTCGAGCCCCACCACATCGACCACGGCGCTGGCCGCCCGCTCGAAAAAATCCTCACTGCTGGCGGCGCTTTGCAGCACCGTAGTGACCGTTTGCAGCCAGGCGACGACCGATTCTGAGTCGTGCTGATTGAGCGCCGGCAGCCGCAGCGAAGAGGCCGCCCCGCGCGGAGGCACCGAGCCGGGCGCCACCGCCGGCTGCATCAGGCTGTGCAACTCTGAGCCGGTCGAGGCCAGCGGCGTCACGCGCACTTCGAGATCGCCTGCGTGAAATCGGCAGGGCGCGAACAGCTCGCGTTGCCCGCCGGGGCCGATGGCGCCGTCGCGCAGATGAATCGAGTTTTTGGCCGTCAGATTGCTGATCCGCACGCGGTCTTCGGCGGTCGGTTCGAGCAGCAGGTGCCGCCGCGAGACCAGGCTGGCGTCGAGCGGGGCGATGGCCACGCGCTGGGCCTGGCCGCTTTGGGCATTTTGAAACAGCGGCTCGTCGGGCGATTGCTGCCGGCCCAGCTCGAGCGGTCCGTCGAACTGCGCGGCATGCACCCGCCGGCCTTGCTGGTAGACCTCAAAGCGAAGCGTTGCATTCACTGGCCGGCCCTCGACACGTTTTTGAGCGCCCACAGTATAGCCGGCGGCGACCCACATAGTCATCCGTAGAATCGCCTGCTCGATCTGCTTCGCCGAGATGAAAACGGCGCGTACAGTAGTCCTCACGCTCCGCCGTGAGGCGCACGGCGGGATACCGAGGACCGCTTGCGCCGAAGTTGTGACGGCAAGCGTGGCGCGTGGCGTTCATCACGCGGAGCGTGATGGCTACTATACGCCCAAATGTCACCGACGATAGAATGCTCCACGGTGAAGCACGGAGCGGATCGCTTCAATCGAAAATCCAAAATCGAAAATCGAAAATCGCCAGATGCCTACGGTATCGCTCACGATGATCGTTCGGGACGAAGAGCGCAACTTGCCGGACTGCCTGGCCAGTTGCGCCGAATTGTTCGACGAGTTGGTGATCATCGATACCGGCTCGACCGACCGCACCAAAGCCGTCGCGGCGGCCGCCCGTGATCGCCACGGCCGGCCCGCGCGCGTCTTCGATTTCGCCTGGTGCGACGATTTCGCCGCCGCCCGAAACGAGAGCCTGCGGCGTGCCACCGGCGATTGGATCTTTTGGATGGACGCCGACGATCGGCTCGACGACGCGAATCGCGGCAAACTGGCCGAGCTGCTCGCCTCGCTCGACGACCGCTATCAGGGCTACGAGCTGGGCCAGGTCTCGATGTATCCCAGCGGCGAGGTAACGCTGCCGTTTCGGCAACTGCGGCTCTTTCCCCGCCGGCCCGAACTGACATGGTTTGGCCGGATCCATGAGGGTATTCGGGTTGGAGAGGAGCTGCCACGGATTTGGACGCACATCGAAATCTGCCATGTCGGCTACCGCGATCCCGCCACCTTGTACGCCAAGTCGGACCGCAATCTCCGCCTGTTGGAGATGCAGGTCGCCGAAACTCCCGAACACCCCATCGTGCTGTTCCACCTCGCGCGCGAGTATTTCATCGCGGGCCGCGCAGCCGAAGGCTATCAGATGCTCGACCGGCTCGACCAACTCGGCACCGACGAGGCCCGAGCGATGGCGGACGACGTTCGTAAGCGAGTGCGTTCGATCGGCGGCGCCGGCGCCTCGGGACAGGTTCAGGTCGAGACACTAAACGGCCTGCCCATCGGCGGCACGATCATCGCCTGATCCGGCTTGTAAAAAACGCCCGTTTCGCCTACCATGCCGCGTCGGCCGTCGGGTCAGGGAAGGCCCGGAGCAGACTCAGGAGGAGACAGCCATGTCGATCAACGTGCTAGTGACCGGCGGGGCCGGTTATCTGGGTTCGGTGCTGGTGCCCGCCTTGCTTGAAGCCGGGCATACCGTGACCGTGCTCGATAACTTCTTGTTCAATCAAAACAGCCTGCTCGAGTGCTGCGTCAACCGGCGTTTTTCGGTCATCCGGGGCGACTGCCGCGAACCGAGCGTCCTGGAACGCGGGCTGCGGCAGGCCGACCTGATCATTCCCTTGGCGGCCATCGTAGGGGCGCCGGCCTGCGCGGCCGATCCCACGGCCAGCCGTTCGACCAATCTCGAAGCAATCAAGCTGCTGCTGGCCCGCCGCTCGCCGTCACAGCGCGTGATCTATCCTACGACCAACAGCGGCTACGGCATCGGCGAACAAGGTAAGCACTGCACCGAAGAGTCGCCGCTGCGGCCGATCTCGCTCTATGGGGTCACCAAGGTCGAGGCCGAGCGGGCCGTGCTCGACGCCGGCAACGGCGTCACCTTCCGCCTGGCCACCGTCTTTGGCATGTCGCCGCGGATGCGGATCGACCTGCTGGTGAACGATTTTGTCTACCGGGCCGTCAATGACCGCACCGTGGTGGTCTTCGAGGGGCACGCCAAACGCAACTACATTCACGTGCGCGACGTGGCGCGGGCGTTTCTGCACGCCATCGGCCAGTTCGACGTCATGCAAGGCCAGCCGTACAACGTCGGTCTGAGCGACGCCAACCTGTCAAAGCTCGAACTGTGCGCCAAAGTGAAGTCGCACTTGCCGCAGTTTGTTTATCTCGAAGCGCCGGTCGGCGAAGACCCCGACAAGCGCGACTATATCGTCTCGAACGCCAAGATCGAGCGGACCGGCTTCCGGCCGGCCTATTCTCTCGACGACGGCATCGACGAATTGATCAAGGGTTATACGGTGTTGAAGAACGGCCGTTATAGCAACGTGGGATGACCCCATGCTCGAGAGGTTCTATCGGTCTCTCTACCGCATTCGCCGCGTCGAAGAAGAGATCGCCCGCGTCTACCCGCAAGACAAGATCAAAAGCCCGATCCATCTTTCGATCGGCCAGGAGTCGATCGCCGTGGCGGTGTGCGAGGCGCTCTCGGCCGACGACGTGGTGTACGGCACGTATCGCGGGCACGCCATGTATCTGGCCAAGGGCGGCGACCTGCGGCAGATGGTCGCCGAGTTGTACGGCAAGGCCACCGGTTGCACGCACGGGCAGGGCGGCTCGATGCACCTGATCGACCCCGAGGCCGGCGTGATGGGCACGTCGGCGGTGGTCGGCACCACCATCGCCAACGCGGCGGGTCACGCCTATGCTCTGAAGTATCGCGGCAGCAATGCGGTGGTCGCCAGTTTCTTCGGCGACGGCGCCACTGAAGAGGGCGTGTTTCACGAGAGCCTGAACTTCGCCGCGCTCAAGCGTCTCCCGATTCTGTTCATCTGCGAAAACAATTCCTACGCGATTCACACGCATCAGTTGCGCCGTCAGGCCCAGGCCAACATCGCCGAACGGGCGCGGGCCTACGGCATGCCGGCCGAGCGGCTCGATCACGACGTGCTGCGGCTGCACGACCGCGTGCGGCAGGCGGTCGAGGCGTTGCGCTCGGGCGAGCCGGGGCCGTTTTTCTTCGAGTGCAAAACCTATCGCTGGAAAGAGCACGTCGGGCCGGGCGAAGACTTTGGTTTGGGTTATCGGATGCGCCAAGAGGCCGAGCCATGGCTGGCCGACGATCAAGTCGCTCGATTGGCGTCATTGATCGATCCCGAGCTGCGCCGCCAAATCGAAGGAGAAGTCGAATGCGAAATCGAAGTGGCCTTCGCCTTCGCTGAGGTAAGCCCAGAGCCGAAATCTGAGCGTAGGGTGGGCACTGCCCACCATGACGTCTCTCCGTCCGAGTCAGTCATTGCGGAGCTGTGGGCCAACTCGCCGGTCGTGCTACGGGCCGCCGCTTAGTGGACTCCATTGAATGCCAAAATGA
The DNA here is from genome assembly GCA_035252155.1 of Pirellulales bacterium. Classification (GTDB taxonomy): domain Bacteria; phylum Planctomycetota; class Planctomycetia; order Pirellulales; family JAICIG01; genus JAICLL01. The sequence continues at coordinate 7,413 of DATFDL010000184.1, forward strand.
GTCACGAATGCCGTGGCACCCTGGGGAAATTCATCAAGAAGATAACCGCCATGCGTAAAACCGGCTTGAAAACCAATCAGCGACGCAAGACGCGCATCGACGCCCCGCACGTTCTACGCCCGCCGCTGGTGCGGTCAGGCCGCTCGACGCCTGTTACTGCGGAGTCGCGGCAACTCTCTTACGTCGATGCCATTCGCGAAGCGACCGAGCAGGAGATGGATCGCGACGATTCAGTCATCTTGTTCGGTCTCGACGTCGACGACCCCAAGGCCATTCAAGGAACCACCCGCGGGCTGGCCGCCAAATTTGGCCCGGAGCGCGTTTTTGGCACGCCGCTGTCGGAAGACGGCATGACGGGCGTGGCCATCGGGGCCGCCCAGGCCGGGCTACGGCCGATCCACGTTCACATTCGGATGGATTTTTTAATGCTGGCGATGAACCAGCTCATCAACGTCGCCGCCAAAAGCCGCGCGATGTATGGCGGCCGCGTTTCGGTGCCGTTGGTCGTGCGGGCGATGATCGGCAAAAGCTGGGGCCAAGGTGCGCAACATTCGCAGGGACTCTATTCGTTCTTCATGCATGTGCCTGGCTTGAAGGTCGTGGCGCCGACCACGCCCTACGACGCCAAGGGGTGCCTGATCGCCGCCATCCGCGACGACGAGCCGGTGATCTTCGTCGAACATCGGCTGCTGCATTTTCAAACCGGTCCTGTGCCCGAACACTCCTACTCGGTGGCCGAGGGAAAAGCGCGCATTACAGCGGCGGGCGACGACGTGACGTTGGTCGGCATTTCGCACATGCAGACCGAGTGTCTGCGGGCCGAGCGCTATCTGGCCGACGCGGGCGTCTCAGCCGAAGTGATCGACCCGGTGTGGCTCGCGCCGCTCGACATCGACACGATCGTCGAATCGGCGGCCAAGACGGGCCGGTTGTGCGTGGTCGACAACGGCTGGACCACCTGCGGCGCCGGCGCCGAGATTGTGGCGCAAGTGGTCGAGCGGTTGCAAGGCCGGCGAAGTGTGGTAGTGCAGCGGCTAGGTTTCGCGCCGGTGACGTGTCCCACCGCGCCCGCGCTGGAGGCGGAGTTTTATCCCAACGCTCGGACGATCGCCGCCGCCGCGTACGGGCTGGTGCGCGGCGAACAGTGGCTACCCGACGAGCGGGATGACCTGCGCGACGTCGCTTTCAAGGGACCGTTTTAGCCGCTTCACAGTCGGCCGCGGTTCCCCAAAGCTTTGAATTACGCCAGGCTAGCTCGAAACGGTTGTTGCTGAGAACGACGGATTGACTTCCAGCTCGACGACGCGGTTTTCTCCAAGGAACCGCGCGTCAAAGAACTGTAAACACCCGCTCCGCTCCACCGAGCGAAACGTCGTCCAGTTCGATGCGTTCGAGTGCCACCTGCTCCGGATCTTCGCCCGCCTCGATGACGAGCTTGTCCAGCACATCGATATCATGACTGCTGGCAATGATTCGTCGCCCATCCAAGCTAAAAGCCACCCACTGCCCCTGGAAGGCAGTCAACTCAGCGAGCGGTAAGCACGATCGATTCTCTCGAAAGCTTCTTGCATCCACCGAATCCTCCAGTTGGGGCCTTGGTCCTTAACGGTCATTGTAACCGTGACAGTGCCGTCGGCAAATTAGGATAGCCCCAAATCGCCGTTTCCGGTTAAGATGCCGCGGCCCTTGGCGTCGTCTCCCGCTGAAGCAAAAGGGCGTCTCTTTCGCTCCAGCGAGAGCCGACACTGAGACGGCCTGGGAAGGCCATCCTCCAATACCGAACCCTGCATGGAAGCCGTCTGCACATCAACGCCCACAATTGCGCCGTGGCCCTTGATGCGCGAGAACTTCGCGCCGGCCGACCTGGCCGCCGCCGTGGCGCTGCTGCAACAAGACGACCCCGTGCTCACGCAAGCCGGTCAGGTGCGGGCCTTCGAGCGCGAATGGTCGCAGTGGCTGGGCGTGCGCCATAGCGTCTTTGTCAATTCCGGCTCGTCGGCCAACCTGCTTACGCTCGCCGCCCTGCGCGAAAGCCACGGGCCGGGCGAAGTGATTGTGCCCACGCTTACCTGGGTCTCCGATATCGCCGCTGTGCTTCAAAACGGCTTTGAGCCGGTCTTCGTCGATGTCGACCCGCGCACGCTGGGCATGGACAACGACGAGGTCATTGGCAAGCTTTCGCCGGACACGCGGGCGGTCTTCATCACACACGTGCTTGGCTACAACGCGCTGACGGCCCGGCTGCTCGACGAGCTTGCCCGGCGGCAAATACCGCTGCTAGAGGACTGCTGCGAGTCGCACGGCGCCGCGTTTCACGGCTTTCGGGTGGGCACGCTGGGGCTGATGTCGAATTTTTCGTTTTATTATGCACACCACTTGACGACCATCGAGGGCGGGATGATCTCGACCAACGACGATCGTCTCTATCAACTGCTGCGAATGCTGCGCTCGCACGGCATGGTGCGCGAGGCGACCGACGACGACTTGAAGCAGCAGTATCGCGACGAATTTCCCGACTTGAACCCGGAGTTTATTTTCGCGCTGCCCGCCTACAACGTGCGCAGCACCGAGCTGAACGCGGCGATCGGCCGCAGCCAGCTCAAACGGCTCGATCGGTGCAACGCCGAGCGTACGGAGAACCTGGCGGTATTTCTGGGGCATCTCGACCCGGACAAATATCAAACCGATTTCGCGGTCGAGGGCAGTTCGAGTTATGCCTTGACGCTCGTGCTGCGGCGGCCCGACCCGGAGCTGTGTCAGCGCGTGATGGCGGCGCTAGGGGCCGCAGGCGTCGAGTTTCGCCGCGGCCTGTCGGGCGGAGGCAACCAGCTTCGCCAGCCCTACCTGCGCCGCCGGCTGGGCCGCGATGAGTGGCGGGATTATCCGCGCGTCGAGCACCTGCACTTTTATGGTTTTTACATCGGCAACTATCCCGGCCTGCGCCGCGAACAAATCGTGGCGCTGTGTGAGATGCTCAATGGGCTTTGATGGATGATTGGTGATCCGTTGCATGGATCGGTTTTGATTCCTCTGTAGGGAACGCCCTCCGTGGCGTTCCGCGAGGGGCGGCGCGACGTCGAATCGCAGTTCCCGGAACGCCACAGAGGGCGTTCCCTACAGAGGTTTGCGGCGAATTTGCCTTAACTTGATGCGTGTAGGGACGAGCTTGCGAGCCCCACCTTTTGCCCGAATCGACCGTTCCGCGTGGCACGGCCGAATGGTGGGACTCGCAAGCTCGTCCCACCCTACGCAACTCGGCGCGCCAAAATCCGCATTCCGCATTCCGAATTCCGCACTCGACCCATGCTCGACCTCGTACTCATCAACCCCGCCAGCCGCATCCAGGTGTATCAATCGCTGGCCGTCTCGCTGACGGCTGTCGAAAACCCGGTGTGGGCCGGCCTGATGGCCGAGTTCGCCCGGCGGCAGGGGCTGTCGGTCGAGCTGATCGATGCTGAAGCCCTGGAACTGTCGGCCGAGCAAGTGGCCGAACAAGTCGCGGCCCTCGATGCGACGTTGGCTGTTGTCGTCGTTTACGGGCACCAACCGTCGGCCTCGACGCAGATCATGCCGGCCGCCGGCCGCGTCTGCCGTGCGATCAAAGAGCTGAACGCCGAACAAGCGGTCTTGCTGGTCGGCGGGCATGTCTCGGCATTGCCCGAACAGACGCTCCGCGAAGAAGACGCCGACTATGTGGCCTACGGCGAGGGCCTTTGGACAATCGTCGAACTGGCTCACGCGTTGAAATCATCGGCCCCCGACCTGCGACGAGTTCGCGGACTCTGGTATCGCGACGAGGGCAAACTTCGCTCGACATCTGCTGCGCCCTTGGTGGCCGATCTCGACGCGGTATTGCCCGGACAGGCCTGGGACCTGTTGCCGATGTCGCGCTACCGCGCCCACAACTGGCATTGCTTTGGCCTCAAACCCCCTCGCCCTCCGGGAGAGGGCCGGGGTGAGGGTGCATCGCTTGCCCACCGCCAGCCCTATGCCGCGCTCTATACCACGTTGGGATGCCCCTATCATTGTTCGTTCTGCTGTATTCAGGCGCCCTTCAAGTCGGGCGAGCATGCCGCCGGGTATAAGTCGGGCGTCAACAGCTATCGCTTCTGGTCGACCAAGCGGGTGATCGAGCAAATCGACCTGCTCGTGAACCGCTACGGCGTGCGCAATCTGAAAATCGCCGATGAGATGTTTGTACTCAACCGCCGGCATGTGTCGGCGATTTGCGACGCGATCATCGAACGCGGCTATGACCTGAATATCTGGGCCTACGCTCGGGTCGATACGGTACACGACGGTCTGCTCGAGAAGCTCGCACGGGCGGGATTCCGCTGGCTGGCGTTTGGCATCGAGGCGGCCGATCGCGGCGTGCGCAACGCGGTCGACAAACGCTTCGATCAGGAGCAAATCCACCAGACCATCGCCAAGGTCCGGGCGGCGGGCATCCATGTGATCGGCAATTACATCTTCGGCCTGCCCGAAGACGATTACGCGACGATGCAGGCGACGCTCGATCTGGCGTTAGCGCTGAACTGCGAGTTCGCCAATTTCTATTCGACGATGGCGTATCCCGGTTCGCTGCTGTACACACAGGCGTTGGCCGCTCGCTGGCCGCTGCCCGAATCGTGGTCGGGCTATTCACAGCACTCGGTCGACAGCCGACCGTTGCCGACTCGGAATCTATCGTCTGATGAAGTGCTGGCCTTCCGCGACGCCGCCTTCGACACGTACTTCAATCATCCCGACTATCTGGCGATGATAGGCCGCGTGTTCGGGCCGGCCACGGTGGAAGAGATCCGGGCGATGGCCTCTCATCGACTAGTTCGACGCTGCGAGCTGCAGCCCGCGTAGGGTTTTGCCATTCAAAATGGTAGTTCCCGCGTTCGACGTCTGTAGGGAACGGACTCCGTGCCGTTCCGTGAGGGGCGAGTTGACTTCGAATCGCCCTTCGCGGACCGCCACGGGGGGCGTTCCCTAATTGGTTTTGATAAACAAAATCGGCAACGTCTCGATGTGCAGTCGCAATCTCGTGCGATCAGTAGCCGGGCTGATTTCCAATGATGGCCGCACCCGCTCCATTGGCAGCACCCAAAGGCCACCGCATTCCACAAAGAATGCAGGCGTCTTACCGAAGTTGTCTGTCAAAACCGATTCGAGGTCAACTGGTCGGGCACCGTCTTTGGCGGTAAAAACTGACTTGGGCGCTCATCGAAATCTAACAATCGCGTCATCAACTCCTCATAAGTCGCCTCTAGACTTCCATTGGGTGAAGTCGGTCGTAGAGATTGGCCACCGCGGCCAACCTCTCAAGCAAAAAGGCACTCAGGGAGTTGTAGTATGCGAGGCGTAACGTGCGGCGCGGCGGTCTTGGCGGTCATTTTTGCGGCATTCGGCTCGGCCGACGCGGCGAACGATGCAAAGACGCTGGTCGGCACCCACATCGTCACGGTTCCCCGCGAGGTGCGATTTGTCGATCGCGAAGGACACCCCCTGGGTGCGGCACGCGGCGGTACCGTGCTCGACGTTCTCCAGGTCGACGGTGAAATGCTCAGGGTCGATCGTGGTTGGATTAAGCGCGGCGAGGTGATGCCCCAGGACGAGGCCGTCGACTTCTTCAGCCGACTGATCGAAAAGGAACCGACCGCCGTGGTCCTGGCAAGTCGGGCACGGGTTTGGAACTATCTCGGCGAGTTCGATAAAGCCATCGACGACTGCAATGAGGCGCTCCGGTTCGACCCGCAGTGTGCCATGGCCTTCGATCGGCGGGCGCAGGCGCTCACCGGCAAGGGCAAACTCGACGAAGCCTTGGCCGATTTTGAGAAGGCGATCAAACTGACGCCCCAGTATGCCAGCACCTACAGCCATCGGGCACGAGCCTGGCTGCGCAAGGGCGACCTTGACCGGACGCTGGCCGACTGCGACGAGGCCCTCAAGCGTGAACCCTCGCTGTCGGTGGCTCATTATTTCCGCGGACGCGTCTGGAGCCGTAAGGCGGCGCCCGAAAAAGCCATCGCCGGCTTTACGAAGGCCCTGACGTTGAATCCGCACTATGTCCCCGCGCTCAATGCCCGTGGCAACGAGCTGTATAAAAAAGGCGAGTTCGCCAAGGCCGAGGCCGATTACAATGCCGCCATTCGGCTCGATCCGAAGTTCGACATCGTTCACATTCATTGCAATCGCGGCAATGCGCGACTGCGTTTGAACCGGATCGACCTTGCCAAAGCCGATTACGAACAGGCCTTGCGTTACGACGACAAGCACATTCCCGCGATGCAAGGGCTGGCGGCCTGCTTTGCCGTTCAGCAAAACTACAAGTCGGCTGTGCAATGGCAGCAAAAGGCCGTCCAATTAGCCAAGGCTGACCAAAGGAAGAAGCTCGAGGCGGTGCTGGCGACGTATCAGTCGGCGCGAAAGTGATTCAATCGCCGTAGCCACGCTGATCGTCGATGTCGGAGGGCGCCAGCTCCACCAACGGTTGGCTGGGTGTTTGTACCGCTTGAACCGGTGGACGAGCCACGGGCCGCGGCGCGGAGAACACCTGCGGCACCCCGGTGAGCGAGGCGTGCAGCGTGCCTTCCAAACCGTAGCGATCGACGTCGATCTTCAAGTCGGTGCCCGGCCGGCTTTCTCCGATCAGACGAATCAGCTCGTTGTACGTCGTCGCCGGATTATCGTCGATGGCCATGATTCGATCGCCGATCTTCAAGCCTGCCTTATCCGCCGGGCTGCCGGAGACAACCCGCAGCACGCGAACGCCTCCGCCGTGGGCGCTTTTGCTCAGCGTCACTCCCAAAGCGGCCCGCTTGGCAACCTCGGTCTGTGTGCCCAGCGTTGCCCGCAACGTGCCACGTAGTCCTTTGCGATCGACCACCAACCGCAGTTCATCGCCAGGCTCGTGGCCTGCAACCAAATTGATGACATCCGTCGAACGGCTGACCGGCCGCCCGTCGATCGAAAACAGCACATCGTCGGGCCGCAGCCCGGCCTCAGCCGCCGGGCTGTTGGGCATGACGCCGGCGATGGCCACACCGCCCATCGAAGAGGCCCCCAGCGTTACGCCGAGGGCCGCACCGAGGCGTTGATTGGCTGGGGGCGCGTCGTCCCCAACGAACGCTTGTACCGCCTCCCCGGACTGGCCAGGGTAACCATGGGCCGATGAGGCAATTCCCGCAAGCGCCGCAAGCACGATGGCCTGAGCAACCAGCATCAAATGCGCGATGTGCGAACCGAGTTGGTACATGGTTACTCCCTTCGCTCACTCTCTTAATACTATCGACCCAGTCGCGACGGGTCAAAATTTGCCCGGCACAACTGTTTCTTTCGTCGCCGGCGCAAGTTGCGAATAACCTAAAAGCGTTGAAACTTGGTTGTGGCACGGTCTCCGACCGTCGCCACTCGCACGATTCATTCTGCCCCGATATGGGCGCCTTTCTCGGCCACCGAGCGCTTCATCAGCAGCACCAACGGCACGAGTACGAAGGCCAACACCGCGAACAACCAGAAATCGTCGAAGTAAGCCAGCGAGGCCGCCTGCTGACGGCGAAGATTCTCCAGCGCTTCCAACGCCATCTCGTGCGACGCAGCCGGATCGCCGGTCTCTTGTAGAAAGACGCCCCGGGCTTGCTCGAAAAACGAGTTGACCGCGGGGTTCAAGGGGTCGAGAAACTCGCCCACCCGCCAGGTGTGAAACTGGTCGCGGCGCTCTTGCATGGTCTTGGCGACCGACGTGCCCACGCTGCCGCCCTCGTTGCGCAACAGCGACGCCAACCCCACGGCCGCCGCCCGTAGGTGCCGAGGAGTGTAGAGGTACGCGGCCACGTTCAGCGGTGCGAAAATCATCGATAAACCGACAATCGTCAGCACCCGTGGCCAGACCACCTGCCAGGGACTGATGTAGAGATTCATTCGCGCCATCCAATAATTGGCGACGCCGATCACCACCAGGCCCGACGCGATGAGCCAGCGCGCGTCCGTCCCCCGGCCAAGCAGAACGCCCACCACAAGCATCATCATAATCGAAAACACGCCGGAGGGCGACATGACCAGCCCCGACACAAAAGCGTCGTAGCCGAATAACGATTGCAACAAGCCGGGCAGAGACGTCGACGAACCATACAACACGCCATACGCGCAAAAAATAATGATGCACGACGCCGCCAGGTTGCGCTCGGCGAGCGCTTTGAAATTGACCACCGGGTTCGCGATTCGCAGCTCGCGCACGATCAACCAACCCAGCCCCACCGCAAACAGCATCGCCAGCGTCTGCACTCGCCAGAACGGATCGCCGAACCAGTTCCACTGCTCGCCCTTGCTGAGCACGATCTCCCAGCTCGACATGACGAGCACCAACAGTCCTAAACCGATCGCGTCGAAGTTCAGGGGATGGCGCAGCAGCTCCGCCCGTTCTTGTTTCAGATAATCCGGATCTTCGACCAGCCAATAAGCGACCAGGCAACTGATGACGCCGACGGGCAAATTGATGTAAAAGATCCAGCGCCATTCGTAGTTCACGGTCAGCCAACCGCCGAGCGTCGGACCAATGACGGGTGCGATGAGCGCCGCCACGCCGAAGAGCGTCATGGCGGCGCCTTGTTTTTCGCGCGGGAACGCATCGAGCAGCACTCCCTGGCTCGACGGCTGCAACCCGCCGCCGGCCAGCCCCTGGATCACGCGGAACAGAATCAACTGCCCCAGGTTCGTGGCCATGCCGCACAAGCCCGAAGCGATCGTGAACACGGCGATCGACAAGATGAAATAGTTCTTGCGGCCCAGGTGGGCCGAAAGCCAGCCCGAGATCGGCAAGATCACCGCATTGGCGGCGAGGTAGCTGGTGAGCACCCACTCGCTATCGACGACTGCCGCCGACAGACCGCCCGCGATGTAGCGCAGGGCGACATTGGCAATCGTGGTGTCGAGCACCTCCATAAAGGTGGGAATCACCACGGCCGCCGCGACCAACCAGGGGTTGGGGCTCAGGATTCGGGATTCAGGATTCAGCATTCGGGTCGGGGCTTGGGGCTCGGGATCCTCCTGGTTGTGGCACGGTCTCCGACCGTCGCCACATACACCGACCGCAGGTCTCCCCCACCGCTCTACGCCCCGCCTACTTTTGGAGACCTTCGGTCGCACATCTGTCACGGTCAGAGACCGTGCCAGAACCTGGTGAAGGGTTCAGGATTCGGCATTCGGGATTCAGGGTGCCTGCGATCGGTCCGGCGCCTGCGATCGGTCCGGCGTGCGGCTCGGCGTCCGCTCCCTGAATCCTGAATCCTGAATGCCGAATGCTGCTTCCGGCAGCGTTGTCAACGGCTGCAGCACCTCTCCCGCGTGCCTTCCCTCGGGCTTCTCCTTGTAATAGACGTAAGGCACCACCGAGAGGCCCACGAACAGCGGTTCTTTGTCGGGATCGTAATCGGTCAATTCGATGCGGACCGGCAGCCGCTGCACGATCTTCACAAAATTGCCCGTCGCGTTTTGCGGCGGCAGCAGCGATAGCGTCTGCCCGGTGCCCATGGTGAAGCCGGTGATCCGCCCTTCGTAGGTGCGGCGGCGGCCGTACATATCGACCTGGCAAACCGCCCGCTGGCCGATGCGCAGGTCTCGCAGTTGCGTTTCCTTGAAATTGGCGTCGATCCAGATTTCCCTCAGCGAGCGGACGGCCATGAGCGATTGCCCCACTTGCAGGTTGTTGCCGGGGTTCACATTGCGCCGCGTGACGACGCCGTCGATCTCGCTGACGATGTCGCAATAGCTGAGATCGAGCTCGGCCTGATCGAGGTCGCGGCGGGCCTGTTCGAGCTTCGCTTCGGCCTGCTTGATGGCCGGAGCGGTCTCGATAACTCTCGCGTAAATGCGTTCGAGGTTGCCTTCGGGATCTTGTTGATAGAATTCTTTGATCGCCTCTTGCGGCGTCGCGTTCCAGGTGGCGGGTGCGTAGCCGAATTGCGCCGCGCTTTGCATCAGGTCGCCCAGGGCCTGGCGAATTGTGGAGAAGTTTTCATAGATCTCGTCGGGCACTTCGTTCAAGTCATCGCCGTGCTCGGGCTTGGGGGCCAGGCCCAGGCTCACGCGGGTCGCGTAGACTTTCTCACGGGCTTCTTCGACGCTTGCCTCGCCGACCTGGACCTGCTGACGGCTGTCGTCCAGCTCTTCCTTGGTAATCGTGCGGCCCAAGATCAGTTTCTCGCGCCGCCGGAGATTTGCCTTCGCCAGCGACAGCGAAGCCTGCCGGCTTTTGAGCGTGGCCACATTGGCATGGAGATTGGCAACCTGATTCTTGACGTCTTCGATGGCGTGCTCAAGCATAAAGCGACTGGCCCGCGCATGTGCGACGGCGGCGCGCACCTGAGCCTTGGCGGCCACCAGGTCGGCTTCGGCCGTATCCACCGCGGCTTTTTTGATGGCAACTTGCACTTGGTACGGCACCTTGTCGAGCCGCACCAGCACGTGTCCCTTTTTGACGCGCATATTGTCGTCGACCAGCACCTCCTCCACCTGCCCAGCCACGCGCGGGGCGACGAACGTGACGTGGCTGTTGACATAAGCGTCGTCGGTCGACACGGTGCTGAGCGTGAGCATCAGCCAAGGCACAAACCAATAGGCCGCCACCACCAAGCCGATTACCGTGGCGGCGCGCAACAGCCACATGCGCGTCATGTGCGGGGCGGATCTGGGCGCCGCGGGCGGAGCCGCGACGGCTGCCTGCGTCGGCGGCGATCCTTCGGCCACGGCGACCGAACCATCGTGTGCTTCGGGCCGCGCATCGGGCGCGTGCTCCCGGTTCAACTCTCTCGAAATCTCAGGGCGTGGGTCGCTGGTTTTGGCCATGATCGTTCCCTCCGGCGCAAGAAGATACCGCTGACGGGCGAAAACTTTACAAAGCGGGCCGCTGGCACGCTGCCTTCGCTCAGCGGCAAGCTCTATCTGCGCAGTCTACCAGAATCGCCACACCGCGTTACGCCCTCTCAGCGGCCCCATGACGTACCGTCTCCGTCGCGCGATTGAACTCTTGAAAACCACGCACCCAATGACCGCGCACGCTGACGATTTGCGTGCCGCTTGGCGTGCGACTTGATCGGAGGTAGACTCAAAGCGTGAGCACTGCCAACAAACTCAACCTCGTTTCTGTTGACGATTACCTCGCCGGCGAGTTGACCTCGACCGTCAAGCGTGAGTACCTGGGCGGCGTGGTTTATGCACGGGCCGGGGCGCGCAACGCCCACAACATCATTGCCACAAACGCACTGGTTGCTCTCGGCAGCCGTCTGCGCGGCCGAGGCTGTCGTGCTTTCAACTCGGACACCAAGATCCGTGTCCGTCTGCCCAATCAGGTGCGCTTTTACTATCCCGACGCGTCGGTGGTTTGCCGGCCAAATGCGCAGACCGTTTCGTTACAGGACGAGCCGGCCGTGCTGGCGGAAGTCCTCTCACGCCGCACCGAACACGGCTTCGTCCGTGAAGTCTATCAGGGACTCGATGCGGTGCTGCCGCTACCGGAAATCGAGATCGACTTGCCGCTGGCCGAGATCTATGAGACGGTGGAATTCAGCGCCCAGCCGGAAGAAGACGAACCGGACAACGCGCCTGTAGCTCAGGGGATAGAGCAACGGTTTCCTAAACCGTAGGTCGCAGGTTCGAATCCTGCCAGGCGCACTTGCACCTACCGTTCGTTCGCTTCGACGCCATAACTCTCGACGGCGGCCTCAAGCAGTTGCGCGGCTACTTGCATCGGCGTGACAGGGTGCTTTTGCTGGCGGCTAAACAAGTCAGCCAGCTTGGCCAATCGTCGCTCCGTCGCTTCGCTCATGGGCACTTTGGGGCGGCGCGTCCAAGTGGGGACGCTGGGGCGGCCCGGCCGCTCGCCTTGGCCCGGTTGCAACCGATCTTGCAGCAGCTTGGCCATGCGCATCGCGCCCGCGGCTCCCCCGCCCACGTCGGGCAACCGCTCGATGACCTTGGCCCCCAGCTTCTTTGCGATGCGCTTCACGTTTTTCGCCACGGCTTTTGCTCCCCGTCGTCGGCTAGATTTCGATTTCCAAGTAATCGCGGTCGATGACCAGCCCCACGGCGCCTTGCGCGGTTTGCGTTCCCATATCGACCAAGAAGCTCCGCAGCTCGTCGGCGCCGGCTTCAAGTGCGGCCTCACTGGTGTAGCAATTAATGATGACCGGCTCATCCAACACAAGTCGGCCGCCGTGTCGATCGTCTCGCCAGACTCCGCGGCCTTGCGGAAAAGCGGTTGCCCCGCCGAATTGCCGGCCCAGAAAGTCCAGCGACGCCGTAACCCATCGCTCTTGGTCGATGGCCTGTCCATCGCGGTCGCGGCTGGGGATGAACAAGACCAGCAACGTCGATTCGCGCTTGTCGGACTTCAAAGGCGGTTTGCTCTTTGCCATGCCGGCTCTCGCGTAGTTCGGCTCACTTTACCTAAGCATAAACTTTTGGGCCAAAAAGTCAAGCCTCGGCAAGCTGCCGCAGCGGCTCGCCTGGCGCGTGGCGAAGCCGCCGCCACGGGCTTGCGCGCATTGTAGCCAGGGCCGCCAGTGATGCGCTGGCCTCGCGGCCGGAGCGGCCATCGCCATTCTGCGCGCACGATTTCGGCCCCGCTGTTGCACCGCGCCTCGCGCGCAGTTACGCTGTTATCGTCCTTGGTACGTGGCCGACACTGCAACGATTGCGACACAAAGCAAATCAACCGACATGAAACCCAATCGTCGCTCGATGTCATTGGCCGTCTTGCTCCTTTCAGCACTGATGACGTCGGCGGCCAATGCTGATTACCTTTATACCGTTATCAATCCTCCTGGCAGCGGGAGCAGCAGCTCCTCTGGCGCGGTTTACGTCAACGGATTTGGGGCTGCGGCGGGATACTTTCGCGATACGAGCCAGGATCGCGGATTCGTTCGAAACGACACGGGCGCCGTCACAAGCTTCGACCCGCCGGACAGTCTGAATACAGCGGTTAGTGGTTTTAACGACGCCGGTGAATCAGCGGGGTACTTTGGCGATACTACCCAGTATCACGGATTCACCCGAGATGCCGCGGGCAATTTCACCATCTTTGACCCCGCTGGGAGCATCGAAACCATCGTCAATGCCCTGAACGGCGCTGGCGCGACAGCGGGTCAGTACGAGAACGTCAGCAGCCACTTCCAAGGATTCATTCGCGATGCGGCAGGCAACATCACTGTTTTTAGCCCATCCGGCAGCATCGGCACGTGGGTCAATGCGCTAAACGGCACCGGTGCTGCAGCGGGCTACTATAAGGACGGCAGTGGGCATTTCGACGGATTCGTCCGTGACGCGGTGGGCAACTTCTCAGTTCTTAACCCCGTGGGCAGCCTCCCTCACGACGGTCAACGCCATTGATGATACCGGCAACGCGGCAGGAACGTACGCGGTCAACGGAGGCATTGACCACGGATTTATCAGTGATGCTTTAGGTAACATCACCACGTTCGACCCTTCAGGCAGTTTTGACACTTTTCCGACGGCGATCGACAACGGCATGGTGGCTGGGTACTTCGATGGCGCTGGAACGCACGGATTTATCCGGGATGCTGCAGGCAACATCACACTCATAGACGTGCCGGGTAGCGTCGCCACCCTGGTTACCTCTCTGAACGATTCCGGTTGGGTGGGAGGCGACTACGAGGACAGCTCTGGCGTGTTCCACGGCTTCATTGCCGTCCCCAAAACGGCTGCTGTGCCGGAATTGCCCAGCATGCAAATGTGGGTGTTCGGATTGATCGCCTTCCGAGTGCTCTCGTCGCTCGCCCCAAAGCGGACGCCCAAATAGTACAGCCGCGCGGCCATCGCCGGTCCAGTTTTTTCGGCGTCCGCGTTGCTTCATTTGCGCGCCTTGGGCAGTGCGATGATTCGCCGAGGGGCGCAAAGGGGCGTCGTCGAAACGACCCCATAGAGTTCCGACCGTGGTTCCGCAGCAGCCTGGCGACGCCCGCACCGGGTCTCGGCAGGGCGGTTCGGCCTTCGACCGGCAGCCGTAAGGGCGGGTCGTGTTCTGTCCACTACACGAGGGCTTCGGCGGCTCGAATCCTGCTAGGCGCAGTTCACTTCTCGCTAGCCGCCTTCGATTTCAAGTGCTCGTCGAACCAATCGGCGACCAGCTTCATGTCGTCGGGCAGTTTGTTCCAGCCGTGCTCGGCGCCGGGTTTGGTGACCAGCTTGGCGTCGACGCCGGCGGCCTTCAGCTTGTCGATCACGATCTCGGCCTGCTGAATGGGCACCAGCCGGTCGGCGTCGCCGTGAATGATCAGCGTGGGCGGGTCATCGGCCGAGACGTGTGTGATGGGCGAGATCTGCCGCCCGATCTCGCGGCGCTTCTCGTGGTCGGCGATCCGCTCAAACAGCCGCGTCTCCTGGCTGAATTCGTTAAAGTCGAACGGCGCTCGAAAATTGTCGAGCGTTCCGTTGCCCAGGGCTTCTTCGCCGGGCTTGCCGTAGTTCAAAAAGTCGGTGGGCGGAAAGAAACAGGCCACGGCCTGCACGCGGCTGCTGGCGCGTTCGACCGGGTCGGGGCTGTCGCTTTTGCCGGCGTCGCCCGCCAGGCCCTGCATGAGCGACAGATGCCCGCCGGCCGAAAGACCGGTGATACCCAGCCGGTCGGGATCGACCTTGTAATCGGCGGCGTGCGTGCGAATGAATCGCACGGCGCGGTTAAGATCGGCGATGGCCTCGGGAATGGTGAACCGCGGCTGGCTGCCGTGAACGACGGCGAAGACCGTGTAGCCGCGCCGCAGCAGCTCGTCGAGAAACGCCCTGTTGATATTCTGATGCCCGGAAACCCAGCCGCCGCTGACGACAAAAATCACGCCGCTGCCGTTGGCCGATTCCTTGGGCGTGAAGACGTCCATCGTCAGGGCCATGCCGTGTTTGCGGCCGTAGACCACGTCTTCGGTGCGGGTGTAGGGG
>DATFDL010000185.1:0-7028 GCA_035252155.1 Pirellulales bacterium
GAAGAAGGCTTCGCGTCGTCGCTCGCGCCGATCCTGGGCGAGCAACGGCCCGGCCGCCGTCAGCTCGTCTCGCCGGCGATTCTTCCGGCGATACACCCAGTCGTGTCGCAGGCGGGCCCGGTGCCGCTTGACCTCCGTCGCCAGCAGATCGACCAGTCGATCGATCACCGCACGAGGCTGAGCTTCGCTGGCGCTGACCACCAGCGTATGCGATGGCAACTGAAGCACCGCGCGGCCCTCGAACGACCCGCGCGACCGGTGCCGGTAAACGGAAGCGCTGAGATCGCGCAGTCCCTCCGGAAAGGTGGCGAATAAACGCTCGAGCCGAGGCGCCTTTTTGCTCCAGTACGCCTCGGTGTCACGTTTGATCACATCGTCGCAGTCGTGAAACGTCCAGCGCAGTTGCATCGGTTACGGTCCTCCCGTGAGAGCAACGGCGAGAACGGCCGGTTCGACCTGCGCCGCGGAATTGCGGCTGCGAGGGGCCGGCGAGAAATGGATCGCGGCCCACCGGCAGACGAGGTGCCGGCCGCGTCGCCGTCGGCAGTGCAGATCACGCGTTTGCAAGTCCCGCGCCGATCGGGGAGACCGCAATGCGACGCCGTTCCCGTAACGATTGCAAACTGCATCGCGGTGGAAAGTTGCGGCGCTGGCCGTCGCGCGTCGAACGTCGAGTGGGCGTGATAGCGGCCGATTCTCGGCTGCAAAAATGGCAGCCCGGCGCGCGACCGATTTTCGGCGAATCGTTCATTCCTAAGTGGTTTCAGCGCTACTGCTTAGGGCTATAAATAAACGCCGGCATCGAGTTTGCGGGGCGGCTTGGCTGGACGTTGCTTACGAGCCAAGTGCCCGCAAGCAAGGCCACATTTCTGGCGACATCTTTCCATCTACCGCGGAGGTCGAATCATGTCCTGGTTGCAATCCAATGGGGCGCATCCGGTCGGGCAATTGCGCGACGAGGTCGATCGCTTATTTACCGACTTCTTCGGAGGCAGCGCACTCGGTTCCGGACGCGCGGCGCTGACAGCCGGTTTTCCGGCACTGAACGCTTGGGAGCGGGGCGACGAATTGTACGTCGAGGCCGAGATGCCCGGTCTAAGGGGCGACGACGTCGAGATCTCGGTCGTGGGCGGCGAACTGATAATCAACGGCAAACGGATGGACCTGGAAGAGCAGGAAGCGGTTTATCATCGCCGCGAGCGAGGCGTCGGCGAATTTCACCGCGCGCTGCGGCTGCCCGTTGAAGTCGATGTCAACAAGATTCAGGCAAAGTTGACCGACGGCGTGTTGCTGATCACGCTTCCGAAGGCCGAGGCTGCCAAGCCGCGCAAGATTCAAGTGAAAACTTCATGAAACCAGCGAAGCCAAAACCACCGAAGCCAAAACCAGAAGGAGGACGAGCGATGTCGAGCCGAACCATGACTGCGGAAACGCAGAAGCAAGTCGAGCAGCCGCGCTCCGCAAGCGAGCGCACCCGTAGCGGCCGGTTCTATCGGCCCAACGTAGATATTCTCGAAAAACGCGATGAGCTGCTGGTGCGGGCGGACGTGCCCGGCGCCGCGGGCGACGAGATCGAGGTTCACTTCGAGGGTGGGGAGCTGTCGATCCGCGCTCCCGCGGCGCCGCGGCAAGAGGATGCGACGAACTTCTTGCTGAGCGAGTACGGCGTCGGCGATTTCTACCGCAATTTTAGCGTAAGCGAGGCGATCGACCCGGCCAAGATCAGCGCCGAATACAAAGACGGCGTACTGACGCTTCACTTGCCGAAGGCCGAAGCCGCCAAGCCGCGGAAAATCAAAGTTAAAACATCGTGATCCCAACGGTGCTCACCGTGCGGATCCAGAAATCCGTCATGCGAACCCGGTCAGGTTGCACCGTGGGCCAGTGGGTCAATAATCTGGGTGACGCCGGCGTCAGCCTGGAAAGGCTGACCTACAGCCCCGGAATGTCGATCTTCTCTTCCTGGGCCGCTTTGCGCAGCTTGCTGAGCGCCCGGGCCTCAATCTGCCGCACCCGCTCCTTGGTGACCCCCATCTCGGCACCGACCTCCTTGAGTGTCAACGGTTCCTGCCCGCGGTTCAGCCCAAAGCGGCTGATGATGATCTTTTGCTCTCGGTCGTCGAGCCGCTCCAAGATCCTGCCGATCTGCTGCTCGCGCTGGTGCTGGGCATGCTCCAACTCGTATTGGTCGGTGCGCTCGTCTTCAGTGGCCGAAAACATCTCGTCGGTGCTCGTGCGGAAGCGGTCGCGCCGCCGCAGCTCGTCGGGAATGGTTCGGGCAAAGTTCTTCATGATCGCCCAACTGGCGTAGGTGCTGAACTTGTTGCCCCGCGCGTAGTCGAACTTTTCGACCGCGCGGATCAGCGACATATTGCCGTCGCTGACCAGCTCGAAAAAGTTATCGGCCGGCCCCACGTGCCGCTTGGCGATCGAGACCACCAGCCGCAGGTTCGCCCGGATGATCTGGTTTTTCGTGGCCACGGCTTCCTCATAGAGCCGCTCAATCTGGTCCATCAAGCTGCTCTTAGGATGGGACAGATCGAGCTCTTGCCGCAGCTTGCTCGCGCGGTGCTTCAAGTAGTTCAGCTTGCGGAACAAATAAGCCTCTTGTTCGCGCGTCAGCAAGCTCACCTCGTAGAGGCTGGCCAGGTAGGGCGGCAGACCGCTCGGCAGCCGGCTTTTTTTGCCAGCCGCGGCCGCTTCCGGCATGTCGCCCAGGATCTCTTTTTCGACGCCCGGTCGATCGAACACCTCGTTGGGGATGTAGTCGAGCGGCAACTCCATGATCCGCGCCGCCCGCACCTCGTTGAGAATGCGATAGACGCTCGTCTTGGTGCGGTCGAATTCCTTGGCCAGCGCCTCGGCCGACACGCCGCGGCGGTATTTCTGCTCGATTTTGCGCTTCGTTTCGTCAGAGAGCGGCCCGGTGCTTTCGGGGAAGATCGCCAGATCGGGGTGCTCCGAGTCGAACGCCTTCAGCGTATAGCGGATCGTCTCGACGCTCCGGCCCATCCGCTCGGCCAGCCGCTTGGTGACTTCGGCCGGGCAACCGCCCGCGCGGGCCATTCGCCGGGCACGTTCGATGATGTTCGACCGCTCGAAATCGCTCAGTTGGCTGAAGCGCGCGCCGCGATTCACCCGTTCCTCGTTACGCTTTACAAAACGATCGACCGAGCTCTGCAAGAAGCCCACTCGCTTGCGCCCGTCGAACATGAACCGCCGGCTCACTAAGCCTTGCTGCCGCCAGCGCGAGATCGTCTTGGTCGAAACGCGGAACTGCTTGCTCAGGTCTTCGACCGTCAACACCGGCTCGCCGGCCGCCTCGACCGGCAGATTGGCCGCGTCGGAAACGTCTTCGACGAACAGGCGCAAGTCGTGGCGGGCCGCATCGCCGCTCATCTTCACGTTCAGATGCGACTCAGGCCGGAAATCGGTGATCCGATAGCAGAGATACTCGTAGGTGTAGGTACGGCTCGGGTCGAGTTCGAACATCAAGCGTTCGGCACGATCGGCCTGATCGAGCTTTTTCTCGCGCGGAGCGTAGCGCACCTGCTGATCGCGCAGCTCGCGAAGCGTCGAATTGACGTAATCCTTGTGCATCGCCATCCTCTTCTTCCGACTAGGACCTAGCGGTGTTCCCTGCGACTCCTGCGCCCGCTAGATCGACGTCCAAAATGTCTTTCCGCCCCCCGAACACGCCCCGCTTGCGATTGCCCCTTGACTAAAACGGCAAATCTCCTGCCCGTGGCAGGGAATTCATTCCATCCTTACTACCGCGACTTTTGCGAAGTCTTTCAGACTTTCGGCCCCTGGGCGAAAGTCAGTGGTGCGGCCTGTGGCGGATGTTACGGTCGTTGCGTTACTGGTTCTACGCAATAAAGTGTCAAATGGCCTACCAAAAGTTCGCAGTCGAGACGATTTTCTTGACTTTACGGTGGGGCGTCGGCCGGCTGCTTAGATGCCTAAGCCTATACAGGGTTTCGGTTTTTGTAAATCCTTGGGGTCTTGGCAGCCGCAGGCGAAATGACCCAAGAAAGGTAGATGAGGTCTCAGCAACCGCATCTCGCGCGGCCGACGACCAGACAACCCCTTGCTTGGGTGGTATGACCCTGCGCCAGCGGGATCGAGTTGCCTTGGGTGTGCGGAAATCGCAGTCGCGCCCAGTCGGCCACCGGCGGTATCGCAACGGCGACACTGGCGAACTCAAATAGATGGCGCGCCGGCCCGCTTTGGCAGTGAACCCACGAAAGGTTGGATTTCCCAGGCCATCCAAGATCTCAGGAGAGTATTACGGGCAGTGATTCGAGGCCGCGGGTGCCCAACGATCGCGACCATCGCACCTGTTCGCGAGGAATGCCAAGCTCCAAGTTGGGAAAACGGGTGAAGAGCTGCCGCAGGGCAATCTCGGCTTCCGCGACGGCCAGCTTCAGGCCCAGGCAGATGTGGGTGCCGGCCCCGAAGGCCACGTGGGGGTTCGGCTGTCGCAGGATGTCGAACCGTTCGGGATGCTCAAATTGCCGCGGATCGACATTGGCAGCCGCCAGGCAGGCGATCATGCGTTCCCCGCGTTTCAACGCCTGGCCTTGCCATTGCAGGTCGCGAACAGGCATCAGCAACTTGGTCATTTGCACGGGCGAGACGTGACGCAAGATTTCGTCGATGGCCGAACCGGCTAACGACCAATCGGCCAGCAGCATCTGTTTTTGCGGCGGATGTTCGAGCAGCGTATAGACGCCGGCCCCAATGAGATGAACCGTGGTGAGATGCCCTGCCAACAACAGCAGCAAGACCATCGTCACCATTTCGTCTTCCGTGAGCCGGTCGCCTTGCTGCTCGGCGGCGATCAGCGCGGAGAACATGCCCGGCTGAGGCGTCACCTTAGCGATTTCGATTCGTTCGCGGATGTAAACCATCAGCCGCTTTGCGTAGCGCAGCAACTTGAAGACTCCGTACCACGAAAGGTTGCCGGCGAAGGCCTCGGCGTATTTCACGAAGAGGAGACGATCGGCCTGCGGCAGCCCGAGCAGTTCGCAGATGACGGCCAGCGGAAAGGGCCGCGCCAGCCCCGCCACCAGATCGACCGGCTGCCCCGTGCGCTGCTGCTGGACCTCGAGACCGTCGATCATTTCGGCCGCGATCGCTTCAAACTGAGGGCGAAGCTGCTGAATGCTGCTGCGCAAGAACGCCTGCTCGACCAGGCCGCGCAGGCGGCGATGATCGGGTTCATCGCGGTTGATCATCGTTTCTGCCATCGCCCGCATCGAGTGCGGCAGCCACCAGGGAAGGTTCGATCCTTTCTTCAAGCCGGCGGTGCGCGGATCGCGGACGAAGGTCTGTCGGTCGCGCAGCAATTCGTTGACGGCTTCGTAGCTGGTGGCCGTCCAAATACTGCCGATGAGCGGGTACTTAATTTTTAATATCGGCCTCTCCGCCACGAGCCGGGCAAGCGTCGGGTATGGATTGCGCTTGTAGTCCTGCGAACGAAGGTCGAAAGCGCGGGTCTTCACAATCCCACCGGCTCGATGCCCTGAGGCTCGGGCGTTTCGTCGGTGATGATCTTCCAGCTAGCGCCCATTTCGCGCATCGCGCGAAAATCGCGGGGCTGGTAGGCGAATTCTAACTGCGGCGTGTCGAGCGGTGTGCCGGCCAGGCGTGAATCCATCGCCGCGTCGAGCGCGCCGGTGACCAGCAGCGTGCGCTCGACGGGATAGGGCGGGCGGCGCTCGCGGAAGTGCGTCTGAATGGCGTGGGACAGCGCCTTAAATAAGTTGCGGTTGTTCCACGGGCCGGTATAAAGCTGTGTCGCTCGGACTTGCGGCTCGCCCGTCAGCCGACAGGCGAAATTCCAGCGATTGGCGCCGCCGGGGATGCCCAAGGCAAGTCCGCGCAGCCCGTCGCGATAATGCACCGAAATGCCGTGCGATTGCTTCTCGACGCCAAGTTTCTTGGCCAGCTCGGCCACCGGCGGTTGCCCCGGCCCCAGCTCGGCGGCCATCGCCGCGTCGGCCAATTCGGGCGACCACTTGCCCGCCTCGGCGGCTTTCCACAACGCATCGCCTTCCCAATACTCCACCTGCGAAATGCCGGTCTCTCCGCCCGAGCGAAACTCGACGAACGACTGAAGAACCTCCAAGGCGTGAAAACCATAGCCTTCGGGCGGCCCGCCGTGGATCGAAACGGCCTCGGCGATTTTCGCTCCTTCGGGCAGTTCCAGCACCGGCCGGCGTTGTGCCAAAGGAACCGAGCTGCCGGCCATCAGGGGAATTTTCAATCGGCCGGCCGCGTCGTACATCTGCTTGGCCCAGTCCCACCGATACGAGAGATGCTTGTCATTGAAGACCGGCACGGCCCGGCCGCTGCGTTCAAACACCGCCACGATTTCATCGAAGAAACGTTTTCGCGGGTATTCGGTCTGACCTTTCGCATTGACCGGATATTTGCCGTGCTCTCCGATCGACAGCACGGCGTCGACGGCCAACCGCTCGCCGCCCCGGCAGAGCGCCTCGCCGATCGTCGGGAAAATGGTGATGCCGAATTTTTTGGCCACCGCCCGTGACATGTCGCCGGCCGGAAACTGATCGCCGTAAAAGCTGACAACGTCCATGCCGGGCTCGGTCCTGCGGCCATTGAACAAATACGGCTCCAGGAAGTTCTCAAGAATCACATGGGCATGGCTGCGATACGTGAACTCCGTGAACACCGCCGCGACCTTCAGGCGGCGCTGGGACGCGTCTTGCGCCGAACTGCGCCGCACGCCGCCCAGCAGCGCGGCAGCCACCCCGCCGGCCAGAAACCGACGTCGGGATACATGCAATTGCATCGCGGGGCACTCAGACGTTGTGTCCATTGGATGTAAACTTCAGGACTATGGTCGAACGCAGGGTGCCACGGCATCCGTCGCGGCGCATCAGGCGTCGAAGTCGCGGGAACGCGCTACCGCCGCGATGGACGCCGTGCCGTTTTGCGTTCCGCGGGCGGCATCTCCCCCACTCCGCACGGCGTCCGCCGCGGCGATTTTCCGTCACACG
>DATFDL010000186.1:0-15692 GCA_035252155.1 Pirellulales bacterium
GTTTAATGATGGAATTCGATCTAGCTTTCAATCATCGCCCGACCGGGGCAAGCCCGGATCGTGGCGGCGCTTTCCGGTCGAATTACCGATTTTGATTGTCAAAACCGATTAGGGAATGCCCTCCGTGGCGTCCCATTTTACATTTTTACTTTTACATTTTGCATTTTGACTTCTCGGTCTTGTGGATCGCTGGGTGGTGGAAGTCGCCGCGAGGCAAAGTCAAAATGCAAAATGAAAAAGTCAAAACCGACAAATGAAAGCCCCATCATTCACGAGCGTAAGTAATGAGCCTTCCCTCTGACCTTCTGCAAAAGATCGACGCCTACTGGCGGGCCGCCAATTACCTCTCGGTGGGGCAAATCTATCTGTATGAAAATCCCCTGCTCAAAGAGCCGTTGCGGCACGAGCATATCAAGCCGCGGCTGCTGGGGCACTGGGGCACGGTGCCTGGCCAAAACCTGATCTACGTGCACCTGAACCGCGCGATCAAGCAGTATGATCTGAACATGATCTACATCGCCGGACCCGGTCACGGCGGGCCGGCGCTGGTGGCCAACACTTATCTCGAAGGCACGTACAGCGAGCTGTATCCCAACGTCTCGCAAGACGAGCACGGGCTGCGGCGGTTGTTCCGGCAGTTCTCGTTTCCTGGCGGCATTCCCAGCCATGTGGCGCCCGAAACGCCCGGCTCGATCCATGAAGGCGGCGAGCTGGGCTACGCGCTGGCGCATGCCTGCGGCGCGGTGTTCGACAACCCCGAGCTGATCGTGGCCTGCGTGATCGGCGACGGCGAGGCCGAAACCGGTCCGCTGGCCACAAGCTGGCACGGCAACAAGTTTCTCAACCCCGCCCACGACGGCGCGGTGCTGCCCATCTTGCACCTCAATGGCTATAAGATCGCCAACCCCACCATTCTGGCTCGCATCAGCCATGAGGAGCTCGAATCGCTCCTGCGCGGGTACGGCTATCGGCCTTATTTTGTCGAGGGCGACGACCCGCCCGCAATGCATCAGCTTATGGCCGATACGCTCGACCGCGTGATCGGCGAGATCCGGCAGATTCAGTCCGACGCGCGGCAAGCTCAAGCGAGCGGCGCGGCCAAGCGTCCGCATTGGCCGATGATTGTGCTGCGCACGCCCAAGGGCTGGACCGGGCCGAAGGAAGTCGATGGATTGCCGACCGAGGGCACCTGGCGATCGCACCAGGTGCCGATGGGCGATATGTCGCGGCCCGAGCACATCCGCTTGCTCGAAACCTGGATGCGCAGTTACAAGCCGGAAGAGCTTTTCGACGCGGATGGCCGCCTGCGGCCCGACCTTGCCGAGCTGGCGCCCAAGGGCGATCGGCGGATGGGCGCCAATCCACACGCCAACGGCTGCATTCTGCTGCGCGATCTGCGGATGCCCGACTTCCGCCAGTATTCCGTCGATGTCAAAACGCCCGGCGACGTCGAGGCCGAAGACACCCGCGTCCTGGGCCATTTCTTGCGTGACGTCATCGCGCAAAACGGCTGCAATTTTCGCCTGTTTGGCCCGGACGAAACGAACTCGAACCGGCTGAACGCCGTCTTCGAGGCGACGAACCGGCAATGGGAGGCCCAGATGATCGCCGGCGACGACCATCTGGCGACCGAGGGCCGCGTGATCGAAGTGCTGAGCGAACATCTCTGCCAAGGCTGGCTCGAAGGTTATCTGCTCACCGGCCGCCACGGGCTGTTCAACTCGTACGAGGCGTTTATTCACATCGTCGACTCGATGTTCAACCAGCACGCCAAGTGGCTGAAGGTCACCCGCGAAATCGAATGGCGGCGGCCGATCGCCTCGCTCAATTATCTGCTGGCTTCGCACGTCTGGCGGCAAGACCACAACGGCTTCACGCACCAGGATCCCGGCTTCATCGACCACGTCGCCAATAAGAAAGCCGACATCATTCGCATCTATCTTCCGCCCGACGCCAACACGCTGCTGTCGGTGATGAACCACTGCCTGCGCAGCCGGCACTACGTGAACGTCGTGGTCGCCGGCAAGCATCCGGCGCCGCAGTGGCTGAGCATGGAAGACGCGGTCAAGCATTGCACGGCGGGCATCGGCATCTGGGAATGGGCCAGCAACGACCGCGGCCATGAACCCGACGTGGTGATGGCCTGCGCCGGCGACGTGCCCACGCTCGAAACCCTGGCGGCCGTGTCGCTGTTGCGGCAGTTTTTGCCCGACTTGCGGATCCGCGTGATCAACATCGTCGATCTCATGAAGATTCAGCCGGCCAGCGAGCACCCGCACGGGCTAAGCGACAAAGAGTTCGACGTTTTGTTTACCAAGGACAAGCCGATCATCTTCGCCTTCCACGGCTACCCGTGGCTGATTCACCGGCTGGCTTATCGCCGCACGAATCACCGCAATCTGCACGTGCGCGGTTACAAGGAAGAAGGCACGATCACCACGCCCTTTGACATGGCGGTGCTCAACGAGCTCGACCGGTTTCATCTGGTGACCGACGTCATCGACCGGTTGCCGCAGCTTGGCGCCAAGGCGGCCTATACCCTGCAAGCCATCCGCGACAAGCTGACCGAGCACCGCGAGTACATTCGCACCTACGGGCAGGACATGCCCGAAGTGCGCGATTGGAAATGGTCGCCGGTGTGAGCTCTCACTTCTTCGGCTCATTCCTGTACGGCTTTTCTTCGCGGTACAGCTCAAGCCTCGATCGGTAGTCTTCCTTTTGCGCTTCCGGCGCGAGCTCGATGGCCTTTTGCTGCCATTCGGCGGCTTTGTCAAACCTAGCGGCTTCGGCGTAGGCGGCAGCCAAGGTATCGAGGACCTCAGAATCACTCCACTCACTCAACTCAGCGGCCCGATTGGCATCGTCCAGTGCTTTTTGCGCATGCCGAAACTTCTCGTTCAAGCAAGTTGCACGGATCCATGCGCGGCCAAGGTACGCTGCGGAATTCTCAGGGTCGAGCCGAATGGCCTCGTCGAAAGCGGCGAGAGCTTTTTCGAAATCGCCCTTCGATTGCCAGACTCTGCCGCGGCCAATATGGGCTTCCCAATTCCTCGGCTCGAGCCGGATCGCCTCGTCGTAATCGGCGAGTGCCTTGTCCCATTCGCCCTTGTTTTCCCAAGACCAGCCACGGCTCCCATAGGCTGCTGAATTCTTCGGCTCGAGCCGGATGGCCTCGTCAAAATCGGCGAGGGCTTTGTCCTGTTCGCCCGCACTTTGCCAGGCCCTCGCACGGGCAGTGTAGATTTCGGAGTTCTTGGGATCGAGCCGGATGGCCTCGTCGTAATCCGCGAGAGCTTTGTCGTATTCGCCCTTGGCGTGCCATGCCCACCCACGGCCCCGAGGCGCTTCCGACGAGCTTGGATTGAGGCGCATCGCTTCATCGTAATCGGCGAGTGCCTTGTCGAATTCGCCCTTGGCGCCCCACGCATTGCCACGGCCAACAAATGCTTCAGCGTTCACCGCGTCGAGCCGGATGGCGTCATCGTAATCGGCAATGGCCTTGTCGAATTCGCCCTTGGCGCCCCACGCATTGCCGCGGCCAACAAATGCTTCAGCGTTCACTGCGTCGAGCCGGATGGCCTCGTCGTAATCGGCGAGCGCCTTGTCGGGGTCGCCCTTGGCGCGCCATGCGCGCCCACGGCCCCGGTGCGCTTCCGAGGAGCTTGGATCCAGGCGAATCGCCTCATCGTAATCCGCGAGCGCCTTGTCGTAACCGCCCTTGGCGTCCCATGCGTGACCACGGCCACTATACGCTACGGATTCCTTGGGGTCGAGCCGGATGGCCGCGTCGTAATCGGCGATCGCTTTGTCGTATTTTCCCTTGGTCTCCCACGCCTTACCGCGGCCAATATATGCGTCGCAATCCTTGGGCTCGAGCCGGACGGCCTCGTTGAAATCGGCGAGCGCCCTGTCGTACTCACCTTTGTCGAGCCATGCGTAACCGCGTAAAATATAAGCCTTTGAATTCTTCGGATCGAGCCGGATGGCCTCGTCGTAATCCGCGAGTGCCTTGTCCCGTTCACCCTTAACTCCCCAGGCCCATGCACGTCTAATATAAGGGCCAGAATTCTTCGGATTGAGCCGCAGGGCCTTTTTGTAGTCGCCGATCGCCTTGTCGTATTCGCCCTTGGATTCCCAGACCCTGCCGCGAGCTTCGTAAACTTCTGATAAAAATATCGCGTTCCCCTTTGGCCCGAGCCGGATGGCCTCGTCGAAGTCGGCGATTGCCTTATCGAATTCGCCCTTGGCGTGCCAGGCATAGCCACGGAAACCGTAGGCCCATCCGTTCTTCGGGCCGAGCCGGATGGCCTCGTCGTAATCGGCGAGCGCTTTTTTGAAATCGCCTTTGGATTTCCAGACCTTGCCACGGCCAATATGGGCTTCCAAATTCTTCGGGTCGAGCCGGATGGCCTCGTCGTAATCGGCGAGTGCCTTGTCCCGCTCGCCCTTGTCGTTCCAGGCCCAGGCACGCCCCATATACCAGATAGAATTCTTCGGATCGAGCCGGATGGCCTCGTCGTAATCCGCGAGAGCTTTATCGAAATCGCCCTTCATGTACCACGTATAGGCACGGGCAGCGTAGGCCGTTTCGTTCTTCGGGTCGAGCCGGATGGCCTCGTCGAAATCGGCGAGGGCTTTTTTGGAATCGCCCTTGCTACGCCATGTATTGCCACGGCCACCGCGCGCGTGTGAATTCTCAGGATCGAGCCGGATGGCCTCGTCGTAATCCGCGAGCGCTTTGTCGTATTCGTCGTTGTCGTACCGTACGTCGCCGCGCGCCCTATAGGCTTCGGAGTTCTTGGGCTCAAGCCGGATGGCCTCGCCGTAATCCGCGAGCGCTTTTTCATATTCGCCCTTGTCGCGCCATGCCGCGCCGCGGCTGATATAAGCCTCTGAACTCTTCGGTTCGAGCCGGATGGCCTCGTCGTAATCGGCGACGGCCTTGTCGTATTCGCCCTTGGCGAGCCACGCGGAGCCGCGCTCCAGGTACACATCCGACGAGCCTGGATTGATGCGAATCGCCTCCTCGTAATCGGCGAGTGCCTTGTCGAATTCGCCCTTGTCGTCCCACGCATTGCCACGGCCAACAAATGCTTTGGCGTTCCTCGGATTCAGCCGGATGGCCACGTCGTAATCGGCAAGAGCTTTGTCGAATTCGTCGTTGTCGTACCGTACGTCGCCGCGCGCCCTATAGGTTTCGGAGTTCTTCGGCTCAAGCCGGATGGCCTCGTCGTAATCGGCGAGAGCTTGTTCCAAATCTCCCTTCGCGTGCCACGTATAGGCGCGGCCAGCGTAGGCCGTTGCGTTCATAGGGTCGAGGCGGATGGCCTCGTGGTAATCAGCGAGGGCTTTGTCCCATTCGCCCTTCTCTTCCCAAGCCGAAGCACGGCTCGCGTAGAATACGGAATTCTTAGGATCGAGTCGGATCGCCTCGTCATAATCTTCGATGGCCTTATCAAACTCACGCAGCTTGCGATGCAGGTGGCCACGTTCGAGAAAAATGAAGGCCTCGGTTGGATCCTGTTCAATCTGACGACTAAGACGTCGCACGGCTTCCTTGAGTGCGTCGACGCCATCAGGACCGGGCTCAGCAGTCGACGCCGGACACGCGGGCAGTGCCATGGTCGTAAAAGCGACCAACAAGACAGTTCCTTTGAGCGACGATGACATGGCGGGCCTTCTTTCAGCAAAGGAAAAGCCGACACGGTTACGTGAGGCGGCGGATGAACGGCTTGCAGATGTTGTAGACGTGCAGCGATGCTCCTGCCGGTATCCATCCCTTTTTCACGGAAAAGTCTATTGTCGTGCGAGGCGCGCGCGACGGCAAGGCCGGAAGGCGACAAAGTACCGCCGTGCCTTCGGAGGAATTTTTGTCAGCGCAACTTGATCTGACCGCAACCATAATTCACCGCTTCACTCCACCGCTTGCCCAGGCATTTGGCTCTTCGACTAACACCGTGTCTTCGTGCTCGTAACCGGGGGCGCAGCAGCAGAGCAGCTTTAAGACTTCGCGGCCGGTGTTGGTGAGCTGGTGCACCATGCCGGGCGGAATGGCGATGGCGTCGCCCGGCCCGACTTGCCGCACTTCGTCGCCCAACCGCATGCGTCCTTCACCTGTGAGGATGTAATAGATTTCCTCGCTCTTGGGGTGATAATGCGCGGTCGTCGATTGGCCGGGGGCCAATCGTGCTTCGGCCAGGCTCTGGTTGCGGATCGACGAATTGCGGTGGGCCAACAACTCGCGGATCTCCGAGCCATCGAGCGTGGTAAAGGCGGGAACTCGGTCGATATTTTGAACGTCCATAATTTTCGTGTGCTGTGGCCGGTCTGCTTGGTGTGTCGCGGCCTCGAGAACCCGTCGCCAACGAGCGGGCATGTCGGCGAAGGCCGCTCCGTATGTCGTTTGCAACGGAACATCGACCGACTGTCCCGGCTCTCCTTGTCACCGCTGACGGTTTGCAAGGTCAGCACGTCGGGCCCAAAGCCCGAGGCGAACTGTTCGGCCAGTGCGTACTAGTCCGCCGGCAACACGCCGCTGTTGAGCGCGTGAGCGATCTGAATCATCCAGTTCTGATGAAAGTGGTGAAAGATGCCCGCGTCGACGCGAGACCAATCGTGGATCGGCACGGGTTTTCTCCCGAACAGTTTTGTGGGCGGCGGGCCGTCCCAGGCTGCATCCTTTTAGACTAATGCGCGTCGGGGCATTGGTGAAGAACCTGTATGTGGCACAGCCGCCCTCGGCTGTGCGTTGCCGACGCCAGTTTGCGTCGCGGACCCAGCCGGGGGCGGCTGGTCCAAATGGCGAGATTGAATGTCAAAACCGATCAGACGTCGACCGGAACAAACGGCGGTGTCCTAAGAATATAGAGTCGGTCGCCCACACAAACCCGAAGCGCAAGCGAGGAAAATGGTGTGCATTGCCTCGCTTACGCTTTTTGATGTTGCGCTTTCGGCCCCATCGAGCTTGTCTCGATGGTGAAGAAGATGATGTGCTAGCCGCAGATTCCAGGGTTTCCGCGACCCCATCCAGCTTGTCTGGATGGTGAAGGAGATTTTAGGCCGCCGGCGCCGATCCAGCGCGATCTGATTCACCATCCAGACAAGCTGGATGGGGTCTTCGGTCGGTTTTCCCGGTGGTTTTCTAGGTCACCATCTCGTTCACCAATCCGCACTACGCGGATGGGGTCCGAAAAGCGCAACATCAAAACTTACGCTTCGGGTTAGTACTTTGCGCAGCAGTACCACACTATTAGAACACGACAAGCCGAGGGCCAGAGTACCATTGACGTGCCGCGTTTGGTACGATGGAACACAAACCGCCCAGCGCAACGCAGCGAATGACACGATTGACGATCCGCTATCCGAAACGATTGGCCCTCTCAGCCGCTGTACTCGCGGTTTGCGCCGCGCCGTTGCGGGCTGGCGAGGCCGCGCGCGGCGTGTCGTTCGGCAATGACGTCATGGCCGTGCTTTCGAAGGCCGGCTGCAACCTAGGCGTTTGCCACGGCAATCAAAACGGTAAAGGCGGCTTTAAGCTCTCGCTGCGAGGGCAAGATCCCGCGGCCGACCTGTTGGCGCTCACGCGCGATCAGCTCGGCCGCCGGGCCGATCCGCTCTCGCCCGATCGCAGCCTGCTGCTGCTCAAACCCACCGCCCAAATTGCCCACCAGGGCGGACGCAGGTTCGCCGTGGGCTCGCCGGAATATGAAATTATCCGCCGCTGGATTGCTTCGGGCATGCCGGGCGATCGGCCCGATGCACCCGCGCTCGAACGCCTCGAAGTTGTTCCGGTGGAGCAGGTGCTCGTCGAGCCGGTGGACTCTGTGCAGTTGCGCGTGACAAGCGTCTTCTCCGACAGCAGTCGGCATGATGTGACCAGCCTGGCGGTGTATGAGCCGGCCGTTCCCATCGTCGCGGTCGGTCACGATGGCCTGGTGCGGCGATTGGCGACGGGCGAGACCACAGTGCTGGTGCGCTACCTTCATCTTCAGACGCCCGTGCGGCTGGCATTTGTGCCGGCCCGTCCCGATTTTTCCTGGAGCGATCCACCGGAGGCCAACTACATCGATCGCCACGTGTTCGCCAAACTGCGGTCGTTGCGGATGAATCCCTCGGAATTGGCGAGCGACTCGGTATTTCTGCGGCGGGCATCTCTTGACACCTTGGGCATCTTGCCGACCGCCGAGGAGGCCCGCGATTTCTTAGCCGACGCCCGGCCTGACAAGCGGATCCGGCTGATTGATCAATTGCTCGAGCGGCCCGAGTTTGCCGACTGGTGGGCGCTGAAGTGGGCAGATCTGCTGCGCAACGAAGAAAAGGTGCTCGACGCCAAGGGCGTGGCCAACTTTCACCATTGGATCCGGCAGAGCATCGCCGACGGCAAGCCGCTCGACCAATTTGCGCGCGAGTTGATCACTGCCCGCGGCAGCACCTACACCAATCCGGCGGCCAACTTTTATCGGGCGAACCGCGACGCCGTGACGCGGTCAGAAGCCGCCGCCCAACTGTTCTTGGGCGTGCGCCTGCAATGCGCCAAGTGCCACAACCATCCCTTCGATCGTTGGACGCAACAAGATTACTACCGCTGGGCGAGCTTTTTCGCCCGCGTGCAATACAAGGTTTTGGAGAACCGTCGCCGCGACGAAAACGACGGGCATGAGTTCGACGGCGAACAAGTGGTCTGGATGGCGTCGTCGGGCGAAGTGCGCGACCCGCGCACCGATCAGCCGATGGAGCCGTGCTACCTGGGCGAGCCGACGCCCGAGTTTCAGCCAGAGCAAGACCGGCTCGAAGAGCTGGCCGATTGGCTCACGTCGCCCGACAACCCGTTCTTCGCCCGAGCCCAGGCAAACCGCATTTGGTATCACTTGCTGGGCCGGGGGCTGGTCGAGCCGATCGACGATTTTCGGGCGACCAATCCGGCGGTGATGCCCGAACTGCTCGACGAGCTAACTGGCGATTTTGTGGCGCATGGTTTCGATCTGCGGCATCTGGTTCGCGTGATGATGAATTCGCGGACGTACCAGCTTTCGTCGACGGTGAACGACACCAACGCGGAGGATGAGGCGAACTTCTCGCATGCCCTGTTGCGGCGGCTGTCGGCCGAGCAATTGTTCGACGCGCTGAGTCAGGCGACGGGCGTGGCGCCGCACTTCAGCGGTTTTCCGGCCGGGTTGCGGGCCTCGCAATTGCCCGGCGTGCAAGCGATGCGGTTGCACCGTCGCCGGGCCTCGCGCGAGGACCAGTTTTTGGTATTGTTCGGCAAGCCGCCGCGGCTGCTCACCTGCGAGTGCGAGCGTTCGACCGAGCCGACGCTGGGCCAGACGTTTCAGCTTGTCAGCGGGCCGACCATCAACGACTTGCTGAGCAAGTCCGATAACCGGATCGGCCGGTTGCTGGGCGAATCGAAGTCGGACGAGTCGCTCCTGGAAGATCTCTATTTGTCGGCACTGAGCCGCCTGCCGACGGCCGACGAGCAAGGCGAAATCACCCGCTACGTCGCGTCAGCGGCCGATCGTCGGGCCGCCTGGGAAGACGTGCTCTGGAGCTTATTGAACGCCAAGGAGTTCTTGCTGAGGCAGTGAGACCGCGCGCCGAGCAACCGCTGGCCTGCCGGCATAGCGCGCGGTTTAGTTCCGGCGTTGGGTTCCTTCCAAGACACGCCGCCAATACGCTGGCACGCCGCGGTACGCCATCTGATAGGTCGTTTCCAGCGGCACGTCGACATACCAACCCGCCTGCAAGAAAAGCGGCATCGAAGGCAAGTCGCTGCCCACGGCGGTTGGTTCGAGATACGCCTCGGGCATTTCGCCGGCCTGATAGGCGGCCAACGTGAGCGGCTTGCCCGCGGGCGGCTCGTAATCTTGCGGATCGAAATACTCCCAAATCGCGCCGTGGACGCCGTGCGGGTCGTGCGGCCCCGGCGGCAGCAAATCAATGACCAGCAGATGACAGCCCGCCCGCAGCATGGCGAGCACCTTCTCCACAAAATCCTGCACGTTTTGCGAACGGTCTTTGTTGGCGGGGGACAACAACTCGATGGCCGCCACCAAACGATGTTGGCTGCTGTGGCGAATCGCCAGGGTCCGACGGAGCGAGCGATAGGCGGCGTTTTCGCTGGCGACCATCTTTTGGCTCACGCGTGGCGGTGTTTCGGCCACCGCCACCGCGCCCGATTCGACGGTAAAACGTCTCGCGTCGTCTTCCTCCAGAGTCAAAACGTCGGCGATCGCCCGGTCGGCGTGTTGCTCTGAGAGGGCGTAATATCCGTCGGGAAGCAAACCGGCGTTCAAGGTCTCTTTCAGGTGAACGATCCAAGAACCATGAAAGTCGTGGAATGTGCCGGCTTTGACTCGGTTCCAATCGTGAACGGCCATCGCTTGTTCTCGGTGAGTGGAGGGGCCGATCCCATTATAGCCAGTTTTGCCACATGCTTCATCCGTGTGATTCGTGTCGTTCGTCCGGCTAGTCAGAAGCCGGGCGCAACGCGGAGTCGAGCAACTGATCGAAGTGGCGGCGATCGTCTTCGTCCATCGACTTGATTAGCTCTTTGACGCGGCCCGCGATGCCGCGAATCCTCAGCCATGGATCGTGCTCCTTAGTGGATGTGGGGAACGGAATGAAGTCCGTTCTACGAAATTTCTTCACCCCAGACCTGAGCGAGCGTCGCTACAACTTCGACTGCGGCGACCATTTCTTCCAGACAGGTCCACTCCAGGGGCGAATGCGGATTGTGCTCGCCGGTCGATAGATTGGGCGTGGGCAATCCGAGCTCCGTCAGTCGCGAGCCATCGGTGCCGCCGCGAATAATCGTGCGACGGGCCTGGCGGCCGAGCCGGCGATGAGCCTCCTCGGCATATGCCACGGCCCGCGGCTCGCGAACCAGCCCGTCGGCCATGTTGCGGTATTGCGGCTCGATCGTGACGGCAACCTCCGAACCGGGCCATTGGGCCGCGGTGGTTTCCGCGATCGTTCGCAGCAGGTTTGCCTGTTCCGCCAGCTTCGGCGTCTCGAAATCGCGAAGCAAGATCTTCAGGCTTACCGAGGCGACGCCGCCGGTCGTCTGATAGGGATGAAGAAAGCCCTGACGACCATCGGTCCGCTCGGGCAATAATTCGGCCGGCAGCCGCGACACAAAATCGGCCGCCACGCGCACCGCGTTCACCATCCGTCCGTTGGCGATCGAAGGATGAATGTTGACGCCTCGCACGTTGACGGTCGCCAAATCGGCCGAAAAGGTCTCGACATCGATCTCGTCGGCGCCGGAACCGTCGAGTGTGTAGCAAACCGTGGCGGCCAGTTTTTGCAAATCGACGTGGTCCACGCCGTGACCGATCTCTTCGTCGCACGTGAAGCAAACGCGAACCGGCGCATGCTTGACCTCGGGATGCTCGGCAAGCCACGCCACCGCTTCGACAATCACCGCCAGTCCGGCCTTGTCGTCGGCGCCCAGCAGCGTCGTGCCGTCGCTGGTGATGATGGTGCGGCCCACAAGCTGAGCAAGCTCCGGGTTGTCGGCCAGGCGAATGATCTGCGAACGATCGCCGGGCAACACCAAATCGCCGCCCTGATAATCGCGCCAAACCTGCGGCTGGACATTCGCTCCGGTGGTTTCCGGCGAAGTATCCAAATGGGCGTTGAAGGCGATCGTCGGCGCCGCAGGGGCACCCTCGCCCGGCAGCGTCGCCAGGATGATGCCATGCTCGTCTTGCGCGGCGTCGCTCATGCCGATCTCGCGCAGCTCATCGACCAACATTCGGCCGAGCACAAGCTGGCCGGGCGAACTGGGGTATCCCTGCCCCACTTCGCCGGCCGTGGTATCGATCCGCACATACCGCAGAAATCGCTCCAGCAGCCGGGCGGAATTGATGTCACGCATAAGCTTGAGTTTGTTAGGGCAACGACGAGGAAGGCAAAAAAATTAAGGGCAAAAAAATGAAAGAAGAAGAGAGAGTGGCGAAAGGACGCACATTCCTCCTCTTCATTCTCTTCATTTTCTTGCCCTCAATTTTTTTGCCTGCTGATGGACTGAGTGAAACGGCTGCGCCGCAGAAAGTCGATGGGTTGTTTCGTCTGGCCATCGATGACGAGATCGGCAATGATCTCGCCTAGGACCGGCGTGAACTTAAAACCGTGTCCGGACAATCCCGCGACAAAGACTACCTGCGGGTGCAGGGGATGACGATCAACGACAAAGTGCGCATCGGGACTCATCGTATACATGCAGACGCTGTGTCGCGTCAATCGTTTCCCGGCGCGCGGCAGGCATTCACGCACGAACTGCTCGACCGGCGCGAGATCATTCTCAGCAACTTGCCGTTCGACATCCAGTGGATCGGCCACCACGTCGCCGCCGGAGTGCTCGGCAACTTTGACGCCGTCGGCATCGAGTTGCGGGGTGCCATAAAAAATGCCCTGCGGCAGTTCGTACAAGAAGGCCGGACAATGCTCTTTTCGATACGCCATATCCAGCGTTTCGAACCAGAACAGCGGTTTGCGGCGCACCTCAAACCGCACGCCGACATCCGTGAGCAGTTGGCCAGCCCACGCACCTGCGCAGATGACGAGCGCATCGGCACGGAACGTTTCTCGATCGGTCCGCACGACGATCCCAGAACCATCGGCCTGCCAAGAAACAATAGTACAGTCCGTGAGCAATACTGCGCCGGCGGTAACTGCCCGCGAGGCGTGAGCCGCAACGCATCGCTCGACGTGTAGAAAGCCTGCCCGGCGCTCGTAGACGCCCACCAACGCCTGCGGAACACGAAAACCGGGCCAGCGGCCCGAAATCTGTTCGGCAGACAGCCGATCGACCTCCAGGCGGTGGGCCTCGGCGCTGGCCAGCACACCACCGACCACGTCGCCCCCCGGCGGACCGATCTGCAGCAGGCCGACTTCTTCGAAGAGTGTCTGGCCGGCTCGTCGGGCCAGCTCATCCCAGAGGTCATAGGCCCTCAGGACAAGTGGCACGTAATCGGGATGCTCGAAATATGCCTGCCGGATGATGCGCGTCGCGCCGTGCGAGCTGCCGCGGTCGTGGCCGGGTGGAAAACGGTCCAAGCCCAACACCCGCACCCCGCGGCGGGCCAAATGATCGAGCGCGGCACTGCCCACCCCGCCGACGCCCAACACGATCGACTCATACGTCTTCAAGGCGGCAAATTCCCACCGGAACGGAGGAAGGCAAAAAAATTGAGGGCAAAAAAATGTGGAGAATAAGTGGAAGGCATTGCCGACCACACCTCCTTCATTTTTTTGCCTCCAATTTTTTTGCCTTCCCGTATCGCTGGAACGAGAGTTTCCTCAGCCCAACCGGCTCACAATTTACTTGTCATCCGCCGGCTTCGGAATTTTTGCCGAGAACTGGTCGCGGAGTTCCTTGGCCAACTTGTCGACGGGCTGCAGCTTGATGACTTTATCAAGCTGTTTGACCGCTTGCGAGGGGTAACCCAGGTAGCCGTAGTGAAACGCGAGCAGGAACCGCGTGCCGGGATCGTCGGGGTTCTCCTTGATCGTTTTTTCCAAGGCGCGGAGCTGCCTGGTATAGTCGCCGACCTTGCCGTACAGCTCGCGGTAATTGGTCACGACCACGCCCCACTGATCGTCAGAGAGCAGCGTCATCGCTTGTTGCGTCGCGCCGGCCGCTTCGTCGTAGCTGCCGGTGGCGAACAGTCCCTGAGCGAGCATCATCAACAGCACGCCGTTCTGAGGATCGTCGACCACCGCGTGCCGCCAGGCGTAGACGGCGCCCTTGTAGTCGCCGACCTTGAAATCGTTCTCGCCTTTTTCAGCAAAGACCTCGGCATCGGTCGTTTTGGCCGGTGCTTGAGTGGTCGGCGCCGTGGCGGCGTAGCCATAGCCGCCATAGTAATAAGGACTATAGCCGTAGCCATAATACGGATAGCCATAGCCGTACCCATATCCGCCGTAGCCAAGACCATAACCGTAGCCACCGTAGCCCAAGCCATAGCCGAGTCCATACAGTCCATAGCCCAAACCATAAAACGGATAGCCAAAGCCAAAGAACGGATAACCGAAGCCAAAGAATGGAAATCCGAAGAATCCTCGGCCGAAGCCGTTGTTGCCATGATGGTGATGATGGGCCTGGTTTCCCTGGCCGCCGTTCATGCCGTGATGTCCGTGGTGACCCATCATGCCCGAGCCGCCGGTCATGCCGGCCCCACTGGTGAGCCCGGTTCCCGTTGATGCCAAGCCCGTGTGCCGAAGGCCGCCGGCGTTGGTCCCGGCCAGGTTCGCTCCAGCGTGGTGATTAAGAAACTGCGAGTGGTGTTGACCGGAGAGATTTGCTTGATGATTCAGCAACGACTGCGCTTGGTGCCCGCCGGTGTGGTTAACGCCGCGAAAGCCGCTGGTCACGTGCTGTCCGCTGTGGCCGAGGCCGGTTTGACCTATGCCGCTATGAGCACCGCCCACATGCCGCGTCGTAAATGAATTGGGATTGTGGTGGACGCCGCCCAGCCCCGAGCCGGCATGGTGCAGGCCGCCGGACATGCCGCCCAACGTGCCGCTGTGATGTCCGCCGATCGAAGGCGAGGCGAAACTTCCGCCATGATGCATGCCGCCGTATCCGCCTCCGAGCCCGCCGTAGTGTCCGCCGAGGGTCGAGCCGCCGAACCCGCCATGGTGTCCGCCGAAACCGCCAAAGCCGCCCATGTGGCCGCCGCCAAATCCACCCATGTGCCCGCCACCAAAACCGCCCATGTGGCCGCCGCCAAAACCGCCATGGCCTCCGCCGCCAAAGCCGCCGCCACCGTGGCCACCACCACCACCACCGTGGGCCAAGACGGGCTGAGGTAAGCTCCAAAAAACCACCGCGATCAAAGCGGCAACGGCTGAAAAATTGCGGGCACGCATGACAAAGCTCCTTGAATTCTGGTCCCGACCTCCTACCGATATTGTAGGCTGCCCGGCCAGCGACACCAGCAAGCTTGCGGCTTTTTAAGGGAAGCTTCCCAGTCCCCGGACGGCTCTTTATAATGCAACGCTCGATCAGGACGAATTTCCTTGTAGTTGGCAAGTTATGAGTGAGAACGAAAAGTCGAGTCATTGGCAATCGCTGGCCTCCGAGCTTGGCGCCGAGACTGCCCCTCGCCCCGTGAAGCCGCAAGTTCGTCCACCCGCGGTGGCGCCGCGGGAGAAAAAGAAGTCGGCCGCTCCGCCCCCCAGCCCTCCCAAGGGCAACTGGCAAGACCTGGCCGTGTCGCTGGGCGTCGACGTACCTCCGCCTCCGCCCAAGCCGGCCGCGGCGGCGAAGCCAGTTGAAGCCAAGCCGGTTGGCTCGACTCCGCCTGCACGCCCCGCCCGTCCGGCACGCGAAGACCGCGAACCCCAGCGGCGGCGATCGCGAGATCAGGATTCGGAAAGATCTTCGCATCGTCGGCACCAACCCGATCGCCCTACCCGTCCAGCCAGTCCACAGCTCGGGCCGTCGAGCGGCGAGGCGGTCGAATATGTCCACGCCGAACACGTCGATGCCGAGCTCGTGGGCGCCGAGTTTGTCGATGACATCGACCTCTTGGAAGACCTCGATGGACCGTTGGCCGCGCGCGACGCAACGGCCGAGCCGCGGGGCGATGCCGCTGGCCAGCGAGAGGACGATCAGCCGGGCGGCCGCCGGCGGCGTCGGCGGCGACGCGGGGGCCGACATTTGCGCAAGGAAGCAGAAGCCGCGC
>DATFDL010000187.1:0-11345 GCA_035252155.1 Pirellulales bacterium
AAAGAAACGCTTCTTCGACCAGGTTTTGCGGCAAGTCGCCTTTTTTGACCTGGGCCAGCACTTCGTGCAAAAAGCGAAACTCGGCCGGACGCATCGCCCGTAGGCCCTTTTCGAGTTGCACTTTCAGGCTGACGCGCGTCGTTCCATTGTCGCGGATGACCGTGCTGTCGTCGCCGCGGGCGGGCGAAATCAGGCCGCAGGCGGCGGCCGCCAGCAAAGCGAACAGGGGAAGCCACCGCTTGGGTTGCATCGTTTCCTCGACGGTTTGGGCTACTGCGTCACGTCGTCAGTCGGCCGATCCATGAGACCTTCGGCATCGGCCGCCGGATCGTCGCTGGTCGGAAGTTCTGGCAGGACGGGCTTAAAGAGGTGATGGTGGATCAGAGAGTGGGCCAAACCCAGGTCCGAGGCCAACGGCAATAAACAACCGGTGAGCGGCGAGATCAGCAGCAAAATCAGCGCGACCGCCAGCCCTCGGCCAAATCGGTCGCAGCGCAAGGCGGCCTTGTTCGCACCGGGTTGCGGTTGTGCTCCGATCACTGGCTTGTTCGAGAAGAAATGAGCCAGCCCTTGTATCCGCCCGCCCATGCCCCGTCAAGCCGAGTTACACGACAAGATGGTTATCCCGTTTTCGCTAGGTATCCTAACTCATAGAGGGCCGGGCCCTCGCTGGGTAGCAGAATTCGTGAGAATTCTGGCCGCATTTCGTTCGCACTTCTCGCGAAGCCAGCTACGCGGATCTGATACTCGCTCATGTCTCGAAGCGGCTGACCAAAACCTTTTCGCCGGGTGCGTAAGCGCGCTCTCCGGCGGGAAAATGGATCAGCCCGTCGGCCTGCGACAACGTGCGCAAATCGGCCGACCCCTGCCATGGCAATGGCTCAGCGAGAAGGCCGTCGGCCGTAGCGGTCAGCCGCGCGGGATAATAGGTTGCTCGTTCGCCGCGATGGTCAAAGCCACCGGCTAGCCGGGCGGCGAAGGTGGCGGGCGGCGTAAACGGCCTGCCCGAAAGCGCGCGAATCGCGGGGCCGACGAAAAGCTCGAAACCCACCAGGCTGCTGGCCGGGTTGCCCGGCAGCCCGAAGACCAACGTGCGATGTCCGGGCACTTCGCGCACGCCGAACCAAACCGGCTTGCCGGGCTTGATGCGCACCTTATGAAACACTTCGCGGACGCCTAGTTCGCGCAATCGTCCCGGCACCAGGTCGAGCACGCCGGCCGAGACGCCGCCCGACATCACGAGCATGTCGGACGAAAGACCGGCGACGATTAGCCGGTGCAACTCATCCGGCTCGTCGCGTCCGATTCCCAGGTCGATCGCTTTGCCGCCGGCGCGGCGCACCGCGGCCAACAGCATCGGGCCGTTCGAGTTGCGGATTTGCCCGGCCGATGGCCGATCGCCCGGTGGAACTAGTTCGTTGCCCGTCGAGAACACCGCCACGCTGGGCTGCCGCACGACCCGCGCCGAGGTGCGGCCCACTTCGGAGAGCAAGCCGATCTCGACCGGCCGCACGACGTGGCCGGCCCGCAACACGACCTCGCCCTGCCGCATCGAAGCGCCGCGGCGGAGGACATTTCGACCCGCGGCCAACGGCGGCGAATCGACAACCACTCGTTGCGGCTCGCCGGGAAGAATCTGTGTGCTCTCGACCATCACGATCGCGTCGGCGCCGTCGGGCACGGGTGCCCCGGTCATGATGCGGGTGGCCGTGCCCGGTGTCACGGGCTTGGTGGGCACCGCGCCGGCGACAACTTCTTCGAGCACGGTCAACGTAATCGGCCGTGTCTCAAGGTCGGCCGATCGCACCGCGTAACCGTCGACGATCGATTTGTCGTGGGGCGGTGAGTCGACGTCGCTAACGACATCTTCGGCCAACACTCGCCCGACCGCTTCGGCCGCCACCACCGACTCGCAGTCGAGCGGACGGACTTCGCGGGCGACGTGTTCGAGCGCGGCTTCGACGGTGAGCATGGGTAAGTTTCATTATAACCGCACCGGGCAGCCAGCGGACATTATCGGCCCGCGGGACCGACGGATGCAAGCCAGTGGCCGACGGGCCGACCTAGCGAATCATTTACCGCCGGTGTCGTTTTCGCCGGCGTCGTGTTTGAGCGACCGGTACGCCAGCCAGAAGAAGAACTGGGGACAGAAGCAGCGTCACTGGGCCGATGGCCCGCATTTGCCAAATGATGTCTTCCGCCTTATCGAAGGTCGTCGTCGCCGTGAAGTAGAGGCCGCCAAGAAGCAACGCGGGTCCGCCAAATAGCACCTTTAGATTCAGTCGACTCATAGGCATCAC
Source organism: Pirellulales bacterium (assembly GCA_035252155.1). Taxonomy (GTDB): domain Bacteria; phylum Planctomycetota; class Planctomycetia; order Pirellulales; family JAICIG01; genus JAICLL01. The sequence goes on from DATFDL010000187.1 coordinate 2,301, forward strand.
TCTTCATTCGGCTTATTGCGATGCTGGCGCCACTTGACGATGTACCGAGGCCCAGGTTGCGTCGGTGGATCACCATAATGCGCCAGCAACTCTGGTACACAGAAAAAGACCCACGCGGTGCCGCTGATCATGGCCACGCGCACGCTAGTTGGCAGTCTGATCCAAATCGCGCACGCGATGGCGACCGCCAGCATGAAGATCAGCAGCGCCCGCAAGCTGAACTGAAACCGTCGGGCCATGGGCTACATCCGAGACAATACACAAAAACGAGCGGGGCACCCGAAGAGCGAGCAGACACAATCGCCGCGTTTAGCGCTTGGTTCGGCCGCTCTTGGGTGGGCGACGTCGCTTAACGCTTCGGCCCTCAACCTCCGCTGCCATTTCTTTCCAAAAGGTTTCGTGCGGAATCCCGTGACCTTCCGCGAACCGCTCTCGCGCGGCCTGTAAAATCGATTGCAGCTTCGCCGAGTGACCCATGAGGAGGCGCTCGACGTCGTCCTTACCTTTCGCCTTAAGCAGCACTGCGACTGGTTCTCCATTCTTCGTCACAACGACCGGCCCCTTCTGGCTGGCCTTCACGTACTCGGCAAAATTCGCAGCGACTTGTTGTTGACTGGCAACTTTCACAACTCCACCTCCTCTCCTGCGATCAAAAACCGCTCGTGTATGAGCGAGTGGTATTTCGGCTCAATTGCCAGGAGGTGTGACTTGGTCGCCTCGTCGTACATTATGCGATACGGTTGCTTGGGCGCCATCCACCGATTGTCATGAACTCGCGTAGACCTGTCAAACTGCCGAGCAAAGCCAAGCTTGGCGGTGGACTTTTCGCGCGCCGCGTGGTGCAATGGCCTGATAGGGAATGTGCGGCGATAAATAGCGCAATAAAAATAACAGGCAGGCGAGGATTTCACGATATGCGGCAATACCTGTTGATCGGCGGATGGCTGGCGATCAGCTCTTCGTGGCTGCTCGCCGCCGAACGCGCGCCGGCCATCGACTTCGACAAGCAAATCAGGCCCATCCTTTCCGACAACTGCTACCAATGCCACGGTCCCGATGTCGCCCAGCGTAAGGCCGGGCTGCGGCTCGACCGACGCGACGATGCCCTGCGGGCCACCGAATCGGGCGCCCTGGCGATTGTGCCGGGCAATGCGGACCAAAGCGAACTGGTGCGCCGCGTCTTCGCCGCCGACGACGAACGAATGCCCCCGGCCGACTCCAACAAACGGCTCACCGAGTCCGAAAAATCGCTGCTGAAGCAGTGGATCGCCGCCGGGGCGCCGTGGCAGGAACATTGGTCGTTTGTTGCCCCGACGCGTCCCGCGCTGCCGACCATCGAGACCACGACCTGGCCGCGCAACGCCATCGACCAGTTCATCGTCGCTAGGCTCGAACACGAGCGACTGACGCCTTTGCCCGAAGCCGATCGGCCGACGCTCATCCGCCGGCTGTCGCTCGATCTGACCGGTCTGCCGCCGACGCCCGACGAGGTCGACCGCTTCGTCAGCGATGCCGCTGACGACGCCTATGAGAAACTGGTCGAGCGGCTGCTCGAATCGCCCCGTTACGGCGAGCGGATGGCTCAGGAATGGCTCGACGCGGCTCGGTTCGCCGATACGCACGGTTATCACATCGACGCCGGCCGCGACATGTCGCGGTGGCGCGAATGGGTCATCGCCAGCTATAACCGCAACCAACCGTTCGACCAGTTCACCGTCGAGCAGCTCGCTGGCGATCTGCTGCCCAGCCCGACGCTCGACCAGTTGATCGCCAGTGGTTTTAACCGCAACCACATGATCAATTTCGAAGGCGGCGCTATTCCCGAGGAATATCACACCGCGTATATCATCGACCGGGTCAACACCACGAGCACGGTCTGGCTGGGTCTGACCGTGGCCTGCACGCAATGCCACGATCACAAGTACGATCCGCTGACGCAAAAGGAGTTCTATCAGCTTTACGCTTTCTTCAATAACGTGCCCGAGAACGGCCTCGACGGGCGCAAGGGCAACGCCGAGCCGATGGTCAAAGCGCCGTCCCGCGCAGAGCAGCGGGAGCTGGAGCAGCTCTCGCAAGCGATCGCCGCGTTGGAACGCGAGCTGAACGCTCCCATCGCCGAACTCGATGCCGCCCAATCCGCCTGGGAAACGGACGTCTTCGAAAAGAGCAGAACCGATTGGACGGTTCTCGATCTGGCCGAGTTTCGCTCTGCCGGTGGCGCCACGCTGACGAAGCTCGACGACAAGTCGATCCTGGCCACCGGCGAAAACCCGGCCCGCGAGCGATATACGCTCAGCGTGCCGATCACGCTGCCCGAAGTCTCGGCCCTGCGGCTCGAGGCCCAGCCCGACGACAGCCTGGCGGTGAAAGGGCCGGGCCGATCGGCAAACGGCAACATCGTCATGACCGAAGTCATCGTGAACGTAAGCGAGGGAACATCTCAAACCCGCCCAGTGCCGATCAAATCCGTCTCGGCCGATTACAGCCAGCCGAACTATGCGATCGAGCTGGCCATCGATGGCAACGCGAACACCGGCTGGGGCATCTATCCGCGGACGGGCAAGCCGCACCACGCTGTGTTCGAGCTTGCGGAAGCGATTCAGGGTGGCGCGTCAACGCTGCTGACCGTGACGCTGGCCTTCGAGTCGGGCTTTGGTCAGCATCAGTTGGGGCGATTCCGTTTATCAGCGACCGCCTCGCGCGACCCGCACGGCAAGCAGACGCTGCCGCAAGAGGTGCGAGATGCCTTGGCGGTCTCCGCCGAATCTCGCAACGAGGCTCAGCGGTCGGCCATCCGCAAGCATTTTCGGCAGCACGTCAGCGACGAGCTCAAGCCGCGGTTTGACGAGTTGGGGCGGCTCCGCGCTCGGCAAACGGAGCTCGACAAAATCGTACCCACGGTGATGGTCATGCGCGAAATGCCGCAGCCGCGCGAGTCGTTCATGCTGATTCGCGGCCAGTATGACAAGCGCGGCGAAAAAGTTTTGCCGGGCGTGCCCGCCTGCCTGCCGCCGCTGGCAACGAGTGCCCCGGCCAATCGGTTGGGACTTGCGCAGTGGTTGGTCGCTGCCGAGCAACCGCTGACGGCGCGCGTGATCGTCAACCGCTTTTGGCAGATGCTGTTCGGCACGGGCCTGGTCAAGACCGCCGAAGATTTCGGTTCGCAGGGCGAACGGCCGAGTCATCCCGAACTGCTCGATTGGTTGGCGGTCGAATTTCGCGAGAGCGACTGGAATGTAAAGCATCTCCTGCGGCTGATGGTCAATTCGGCGACGTACCGGCAAGCGTCGGCGGTCACGCCGGAGTTGCTGAGCAAAGACCCCGAGAACCGGCTGCTGGCCCGCATGAGCCGCTTGCGGCTGCCGGCGGAAACGATTCGCGACCAGGCGTTGGCGTCCGGCGGGCTGTTGGACCCGCGGATCGGCGGGGCGAGCGTCTCGCCGTATCAGCCGCCCGGTTTGTGGGAAGAGCTGATGTCGCGCGAAGACGGCGCCAACTGGACGGCGCAGACCTACGTGCAGAGCCACGGCGCCGATCTCTATCGCCGCACGATGTACACGTTTTGGAAACGGACCTGCCCGCCGCCCACGCTCTCGACCTTCGACGCGCCGGACCGCGAAGTCTGCACCGTTCGCCGGGCACGCACCAATACGCCCTTGCAGGCCTTGATCTTGATGAACGACCCGACCTATGTCGAAGCGGCCCGCAAACTGGCCGAACGCGTGCTCGGCCAGGCTGGCGGCGTCGATGAACGGCTTGCCCAAATGTTCCGGCTGGTTCTGGCCCGCGGACTCAATGCCCGTGAAGCCGCCGTCTTGCGGCGGATTCTCGACGAGCAATTCGCCAGGTTCCGCGACGATACAGACGCGGCCCTCAAGCTGCTTTCGGTGGGCGAATCGCCGCGCGACGAGCGGATCGAGCCGGCCGAGTTGGCGGCCTGGGCAACCGTGGCCAGCATCATCTTGAATTTGGATGAGGCCGTGACGCGGAATTAGCAGTACAAGAGAGCAAGAGCATGGCAACTGTAACTCGAGGCGAGCTATTTCCGAGAGGAATCTTGCACGCGCCCGCGCTGCTAGCCACCGGCGACCGGCTATCGCAAGCGGAGTTCCACCGCCGGTACCAGCAATATCCTGAAAGCATCAAGTTCGAGCTTATCAACGGAACCGTGTACATGGCGTCGCCGCAACGGGTACCCCACGGCAGGTACACAAGCCGGTTGGCTAGTGTTCTCAGCTTCTACGAAATGCAAACGCCCGGGGTCGAGAATTCCGTGGACTCGACAGTGATTCTCGGTGACAAAAGCGAACCTCGCCCCGATCTCGTCTTGCGTGTCTTGCCTGAGTACGGAGGACGAACACGGACTGCCGACCTTTACGTGACTGGTCCTCCGGAGCTTGTCATTGAAGTTGCTCACAGCACCGTGGCAATCGATCTTCATGAAAAGAAATCTGATTATGAGCATAGCCAGGTCGGTGAGTACGTGGTCGTTTGTGTGGAGGAGACGCAAGTTTACTGGTTCGATTTGGTGAGCAGACGCACGAAAAAGCTGCCGGCCGACGGTATCTTGCGGAGCCGCATGTTTCCGGGGCTGTGGATCGACTGCCCGGCGCTGTTTGCCTACGACACCAAGGGGCTCGTCCGGACTCTCAAGAAAGGGCTTGCCTCGCCCGAACACGCCCGGTTTGTCAAGCGCTTGGCAAAAGCCGCTAAAACAGAATCGCAGCGGCAGAAACGAACGCGGAAAAACTAGCACGCATTTTAACACTCACGAGAATGTTTTATGGGATTTCAGTCGCAACGCGCGGAGCTTCTCACTCGCCGGGCGTTCTTCGGCCGCACGGCGGGCGGCATCGGCACGGCCGCGCTGGCTTCGCTGCTGAACGAGCGACTGTTCGCGGCCGACGCCGACGCCTCGCAACGGCCGCATGGCGCTCTCGGCTCGCTGCATTTCGCCCCCAAGGCCAAGCACATTATTTACCTGTTCATGTCGGGCGGCCCTTCGCATATCGACTTGCTCGACTACAAGCCGGCCCTCAAGCAACATCACGGCCAAGAGTTGCCCGCCTCGGTGCGGATGGGTCAGCGCGTGACCGGCATGACGTCTGGGCAAAAGTCGTTTCCGTGCGTGGCGCCGATGTTCGAGTTTTCGCAACACGGCCAGTGCGGGGCGTGGGTCAGCGAGCTGTTGCCGAACGTGGCCCAAATCGTCGACGACATCGCCATCGTCAAATCGCTGAATACCGAGGCCATCAACCACGATCCGGCCACCACCTATATCATGACCGGCGCCCAGCAGCCCGGCCGGCCAAGCCTGGGCGGCTGGTTGAGCTACGGCATCGGCAGCGAGAACGACAATCTGCCGGCCTTTATCGTCATGATCTCGCAAGGCAGCGGCAACAAAACCGACCAACCGATTTTTTCACGGCTGTGGGGCAGCGGCTTCCTGCCGACCGAGCATCAGGGCGTGCGGCTGCACTCGGGGCGCGACCCAGTGCTCTACCTTTCCGATCCGCCGGGCATCGACCGCACCACGCGCCGCCGCATGCTCGACGGCGTCGAAGAGCTGAACCAATTGGCGGTCGAATCGTTCGGCGATCCCGAGATCAACACCCGCATCGCCCAGTACGAAATGGCGTATCGCATGCAGGCATCGGTGCCCGAGCTGACCGACCTTTCGCACGAATCGCGTGAGACGCTCGAGGCGTACGGCATCGACGACCAGGCGACCGACGGCGGCTTTGCCCGAAATTGCCTGCTGGCGCGGCGGATGGTAGAGCGGGGCGTGCGTTTCGTGCAGTTGATGCACCGGGGCTGGGACCAGCACGGCAACCTGCCGACGCAGATCCGCGGGCAGTGCCGCGACGTCGACCGGCCCAGCGCCGCGCTGGTGGCCGACCTGAAGGCCCGCGGGCTGCTCGATGAAACGCTGGTGATTTGGGGCGGCGAGTTCGGCCGCACCGTCTACAGCCAGGGGCAACTGACCAACGACAACTATGGCCGCGATCATCACGGCCGCTGCTTCACCATGTGGCTGGCCGGCGGCGGCATCAAGCCCGGCATCAGCTACGGCGAAACCGACGATTTCTGTTACAACATCGTCCGCGACGGCGTACACATCCACGACTTGAACGCGACCGTGCTTCACTGTCTGGGCATCGATCACACGCGGCTGACTTTCCGCTTCCAAGGCCGCGACTTCCGCTTAACCGACGTCCACGGCAACGTCGTCGAGTCGCTATTGGCGTGAGTAGTTATGTTAGCGAGAGGCCACGTAATTACGCGGCCGTGGAGATGCTGAGCCAACCTGACTCATACGTGCTATTCCCATGAACCTAAGAATTGCATTTCTGCTTGCGCTGATATCGACGGTGGCCCAGCCCGGCGAAGCAGCGACATCCAAGCCCAACGCCTCCAGGCCCAACATCGTCCTGATCCTCGCCGATGACATGGGTTACGCCGACGCCGGGTTCAACGGCGGCCAGGAAATCAAAACCCCCAAACTAGACAAGCTGGCTCGCGCAGGATCGATCCTTGAATCGTTCTACGTGCAGCCGGTCTGTTCGCCGACGCGTTCGGCGTTGATGACCGGGCGATATCCGACCGCGACTGGCGTCTACGCCGTGGTCCGGCCGAACGCTCCCTGGGGTCTGAAGCTGCGAGAGCGAACGCTGGCCGAGGCGTTGCGCGAGGCGGGCTATGAAACCGCCATCTGCGGCAAATGGCACCTCGGCGAGTTCCAGCCCGAGTACCGGCCGACGCGTCGCGGATTTGACCACCAATACGGCCCGTGGTTCGGCGCGATCGACTATTTCACGCACCTGCGCGACGGGCAACTGGACTGGCATCGCGACGACCAACCCAGCGACGACCAGGGCTACTCCACCAACCTGCTGGCCGAAGAAGCCTGCCGGCGAATCCGCGAGAAGCAGCCCGACAAACCGCTCTTTCTCTATTTGCCCTTCAATGCCGTGCATGCGCCTCACCAGGTTCCCGAGCGGTATCTCGAACCGTACGCCCATTTGACCGGCGTGCGACGCACCTATGCGGGCATGCTGGCGGCCATGGACGAGGCCATCGGCCAGGTCGTGGATGCGTTGGACGAAAGCGGCTTGCGTGAGAACACGCTGATCATCTTCTCCAGCGACAATGGCGGCCCCGCTCCCGGCAAAGTGACCGACAACGGCCCGCTGCGAGCCGGCAAGGGCACGATCTTCGAAGGCGGCGTGCGGGTGAGCGCATTCGCCACCTGGCCCGAACACATCCCAGCCGGCAAAGTCGTCAAAGAACCGCTGCACGCCGTCGACTGGTATCCCACGCTGGTGCGTCTGGCGGGCGGTTCGCTGGTGCAGCCGCTGCCGGTCGATGGCCTCGACATTTGGCCGGTGCTGACCGAGGGCGCCCCTTCTCCGCACGACGCATTGCTGCTATGTGGAACGAAGCCCAGACAGGCCGCGATCCGCCAAGGCAACTGGAAACTCTTGCTGGGCGCCGCTGGCTCCGACGTTCAGCTCTACGATCTCGATGCGGACCTTGGCGAAAGCAAAAACGTCGCCGCCGAACAGCCCGGAAAGGTCAAGGAACTCCGGACAATGCTGGATACGTGGCTGAGTGCGGCCGTTCCGCCCGGCAACGCCGGCACGGCGAAGAGCGTCGGCACGCGGCGCGGGAAGAACCCATAGTCAAGGGTCTCGCCCACGAAGCACAATTGGCAAGTCGACATGTTGTGTTTCCTTCGAGACGAGTCGCGTCTCGTCGTAATTCATGACGATCGTCTGATTTCTCGCCCTGCTTCCTCGTTGCCGAATACCCGCCGTATTAGACTTCGCTCTCGGGATGCAGCATCATTAGCATTAACCTGGCGACGCTGACGGGGCCGGTATGCAGTCTATTGGTACGGTCTTGCGAAAGTCCTATCTCGATCTTGAGAAGTCGGATTCCATCGTCTCCTAAAATCCGGACGACGTCGATCGCCGCATCATCGAGTCCAGCTCCCGCCACAAATGCTGCGCAAGATAAGCGAATAATACGACGACCAATCGAATCAAAGTGGAACCTGCGGTACACCGCCACGAGAAAGTAGGCAACTATTATTCGAACGAAGCCGACGACCAAGTGCATGTTCGGTTCTTATTTTGCGGACTGGGGCCAGCGACTTGCGCGAGTTTATTTATATCTTCCCAAACCGCACCGAGGCTACGGCACGTCCCCGGCCTTACATTGTAAATCGTGCAACCTTGTGCCTCGCGGCTCGGGAGCTCGCAACCTTCTTTGGCCTTGACATTGCCCCACACCGCAAGCACAGTGCTGGCAGAGAATGTTCAGCTAGCTTGCAGCCTCATCAGAATAGGTAGGCCTGCCATGGTCGCGCGGGGGGAGTAGAACGGTGGCCGGAACCTTTTCTCGATCAACGGCTGGTCGCTGATCTTGGATCTTGCTGGGTGGATCTTGCTGGGGCTGATCGCGAAAAAACTGACTTCCGCGCACTAGGCCACGTCGCCGTCACTTTTCAAAATTGGCCGCCGGCAGCTAGGATCGAGGCGCGCGCTCGGTTACAATCTATCAATTCACACATGGCGGCTTTGTTTCTCTGCCCCTTGTTCCTCCATTTTTGGGAGTTGAGCCATGAATCGAATTTCAGGCTGCCTGTTCTGCGTGTGCCTGTCGTTCGCGATGTGGAGTGAGGTCAATGCCCAGACGGTGGTGACGAAACCGACGCCACCGGCTGACAAAGCCGACGACGGACGAAGGCCCGGCAAAACGATCGTGAACACGCTTGGCATGAAGCTAGTCCTGGTCCCGGAGGGCGAGTTCACGATGGGCAGCGACGAGTCGCTGGCCGAACTGGAACAGGTTTTTGGCAAGCTCCCCGACCAATCCATCAATGCCGGCGAGAATCCGGCGCAGCGTCTTAATATGAAGCTATCCGTGGTGCCGGACGGCAAATCCGGCTTGCACAGCGACGAGTCGCTGGCGGAGGTGGAGCAGTTTCTCCGAGAGCAAGCCGGCAAATTCACCAACCTCGGCGAGCACCCTGCGCACCGG
>DATFDL010000188.1:0-11868 GCA_035252155.1 Pirellulales bacterium
CAGAAGGGTTCAGGGTTCAGGGTTCAGCATTCCAGTGAACCCGTTCGCGCGTTGTCATCTTTCGCTCCGCGAAAGGAACGCAACTTTCGCGGAGCGAAAGGGGACAATCTGCCGATCAGCCGTGCGGCTGGCGCAACGCAACGGCCAAGACCGAACCGTAAGAATCAGCACGAAAATGCTGAACCCTGAACCCTGAACCCTCTGAAACCGTGGCGGCTGTGCGCACCTCGAACCTCGGCGAACCCGACACGCCCAGCGCACCCTTACGACGCGCGCTGCGCCGCTTCTTCCCAGTGCTCGTAGAGCGTCTTGATCGCCGCCTCTTGCTCCGTGATCTCGCGCTGAACCTCTTTCACGCGGCGGCCGTCGCGCAAGACTTCGGGCAGAGCAAGCGCCTCGTGCAATTCGGCCAGCTTCGTCTCGCGGTCGATGATCTCGGCTTCGATCTCGGCCGGCTTGCGATAGGCAAACCGCCAGACGCGCTTGGCGGGTTCGCCGCGCGGCGGTGAGGATGGCTTTGCTGGTTTCGCCTTGCGTTGATCCGCCGCGGCTTGCGTGCCCGCGAGGCCTTCGCGAACGAAGTGAAGATAGGTGTCGTAATTGCCTTCGATCACCCGAAACCGCGTCGGCTCGACCACCAGCAAGTGATCGGCCACGCGGTTGAGAAAGTAACGGTCGTGACTGACGAATAGCACCGTGCCTTCGAACTCGCCCAGCGACCGCTCCAGCGCGTCGCAGGCCCAGAGGTCGAGATGATTGGTCGGTTCATCGAGCACCAGAAAGTTGGAGCCGCGGGCAGACAACTGCGCCAGGGCGGCTCGGCTCCGCTCGCCGCCGCTGAGACTGTCGACGCGCTGAAACACGGCGTCGCCCGTCAGCCCGAACCGTGCCAATAAGCTGCGCCGCTGCGGCTCGGTGAATTCCTTGCCGGGCGGGCGGACGGCCTCGACCACCGAAAGCTCGGCGTCCAGCCCCGAGAGCAATTGATCGTAATAGCCCAGTCGCACGCCCGTGCCCAGGATCACTCGGCCGGCGTTCGGTTCGGTCTGGCCCACGATGCACCGCAGCAGCGTTGTCTTGCCCGAACCGTTTGGTCCCAAGATGCCCCAGCGCTGACCCCGCTGAACGTCGAACGTCAAGTCGGCGAACAACGGGCGATCGTACGCCTTGGCCAGTCCTTCGACGCGCAGCACGATGTCGCCGGTGCGGTCGGCCGGCGGAAAACCCATGGCGGGAGCGGCGATCGTGCGCGGCGGATCGACCCGCTCGATGCGAGCCAGCTTTCTTTCGCGGTCTTTGGCCTGGGCGTGCTTTTGCCCGTAGCTGTTGCGGCGAATAAAATCTTCGGTCTTGGCGATCAGCTCTTGCTGCTTTTCGAAGGTCCGCGATTGCACTTTGAGCCGCTCGGCCTTTTGCCGCCAGTAGGCCGAAAAGTTGCCACTGTAATCGTCGACCGTCCCTTGAAACAGCTCCAGCGTGCGGCCGGTGACCTTGTTGAGAAAGTAACGGTCGTGGCTGACCACCAGCAGCGCCTGATCGGCACTGGTCAGGTATGATTCGAGCCACTGTGTGGCTTCGATGTCGAGATGGTTCGACGGCTCGTCGAGCAGCATCACCTCTGGCTCGCGCAACAGCAGCTTCGCCAGCATCAGCCGGTTCTGCTGACCGCCGCTGAGCTGCTCGATGGGACGGCCGAAGCTGGCCCTATCGAAGCCCAAACCTTCGAGCACGCGGTCGACCTTGTAGTCGAGGTGATAGGCGTCGCGGTGCTGCAATTCGTGCTGCAACCGGTCGTACCGCCGGGCAAGTTGGGCGTGTTCTTGCGGGTCGTCGGCCTGGCTGAGGGCGTGGGCCACGGCTTCGGCCTCGCGGCCTAGCGCCGCCAGGTCTTCCAGGGCGGTCATCGCCTCGTCCCAGAGCGTGCGGCCGGGCGTCCACTGGGGCTGCTGTTCGAGATATTCCATCCGCGCCGAGGGATGCACGTCGATCTGCCCGGCATCGGCTTCTTCCTTACCAGCGAGGATTTTTAAGAGCGTGGTTTTGCCCGCGCCGTTCGGGCCGACCAGCCCGATCTTGTCGCCGGGCCGCACCTCGAACGAGACGCCCGCCAACACCGGCTCCGGGCCGAAGCGTTTGACGACCGAGTTGACCGAAAGCAGGATCATGAACCTCCGTTTTGCCAAAATCTGGTTCGGCGGGCAACGGGGCATTGGTGAACGCGAGGCGGCTCGCGGGACATCCAAAATCGGCATGTGGACCAGCCGCCCTCGGCTGGTTCAGCGACCCCGGCTGGCGTCGTCGTCCTAGCCCCCGAGTCCCTAGCCCCCGCTCCCTACCCCGCCTGCCGCTGATAGAGCGCCACCGGCGTGCTGCGAATGTGCAGATCGAGCTGTGGGAAGGCGATGTCGATGTTTTCTTCGCGGAAGCGATCGTGAATCTTTGAGTGCAAGTCGTGAATCACCGCCATGCGGTTCTCCAGGCTCGGCAGATAGCACCTCAATACAAAACTGAGCGTGCTGTCGCCAAAACCTTCGAACGTGGCCATCGGCGCCGGGTCTTTCAGCACGTACTGGTTGTCGTGGGCCATCTGCACCAACAGCTCGCGCACGCGCTCGATGTCGGAGCCATACGCCACCCCCACGTTCACCACCACGCGGTTCATCTGGTCGCTCAGCGTCCAGTTCAAAACGCGGCCGGTGATGAACTCTTTGTTGGGCACGATCAGCTCCTTGCGGTCGAAATCGGTGATCATGGTGGCACGAATGCGAATTCGCGAGACGACGCCCGACACATCGTCGACCGTCACGATGTCGCCGACCCGCACCGGCCGCTCGAAGAGAATGATTAACCCTGATACAAAATTTGCGAAAATCTCTTGCAGACCAAAGCCAAGCCCGACGCTGACGGCCGCCACCAACCAATGCACCTTCGACCAGGTGATGCCCAGCATCAGGCAGGTGCAAACCATGCCGGCTACTGCGATGACGTAACGCGAGAGCGTGGTGACCGCGTAGCGCGTGGCCGGCTCGAGCGGCAGCCGCTGTAAGAGCACGATCTCCAACAAACCGGGAATGTTGCGGGTGGCCACCAGCGTCATACCGACGAACAGCAGCGCCAACAACAGGTGCGAAACATTGATGGGCACGCTGCGCGGCGTGGTGACCCACTGCGTGGTGTTGTCGGGGCCGGGCACCGTTTCCACCACGTCAATGGTCGTTTGCCAGAGCGGCTTGTTGAGAAAGGAGAGCGCGGGCAGCACATCGGCCCAGGTCAGCCACAGTCCCAGCACAAAGCCCGCCACCAATGCCGTCTGGACGAATCGCCGGGTCTGCTGGTTGATGGTCGAGAGGTCGAGCTCGCCCTCGCCAGTTTGCGAAACGGTGGGCAGTTCGCCTCCCTCGGGATCGCGATTCTCGGCGTGCGCGGCGGCCCTCCGCAGCCGGGCCTGCCGCATCGCCAGTCGCCGCCGCAAGATGAGCAGCCAGCGCAGAATCAATGCACCGGTGATCATAAAACCCACCAGCAGCCAGGCCGTGGCCTGCAAGCGGCTGGCCAGTTGCCGGGCGGTGTAGTAATAGCCCCAACCGGCCAAAAAAGCCAGCGCGAGCGGAGAGCCTACCGTCAGCGGGAAGACCACGTAGTTCAGCCGGTCGAGCCAGCCGCCTCGGCGATACGCCAAGAACTCGTGCAGCACGCCGCCCACGGGCCGCAACACCCGATGTAAAAAGATCGACAGCAGCGCCATGGCCGCCATGAACAACACGCGTTCAAGCGCGTGCCAGCGGTCGTTTTCTAAGGCATGCGTCGTCGCGGCCGCCAGAGCCAACGGCAGGGCCAGCGGCATGAACCAACGCAGATGTTTGCGGACCAGCCGCATGCTTTGCTCGGGCCAGGCAAAGTGGGCGGCGCCCAGACCGCGGCTACGGCAGACGTGCCGCAGAAACTCGAGCGACGCCAACAAGATCGCAGTGAATGCCAGCCCGTGTGCCAACGCTTTGGCCAGTTCCGATCGGCCTGAGGCGCCTTCGAGCGTCCAGCCGAGAAAGGCCAGCAGCACGGGCCAGGGCGCCGCCATCAACAGCGTCAGACAGAGCACGCGCAGTGTCAGGCCGATGTCGTCGGCGCTGCCCCGTGCGGCCTGGTCGCCCATACGTTTGATCTGGGCTCGCATCCGCCGCTGCCCGACCACGAGTGCGGTTAGGAATAACACGGCGGCCGCCGTCGCCAGCGGATTTGCGACCAGGCCGGTCGCCAAACGGCGGCCGACCGTCCACCATCGCTCGGGCTGGGCGTACCAGCGGAGGGCCTCGGCGGCGACGGCCAGGTCGGCGCGGCCCAGCCGGCTGGTGCTCCGCACCCAAAGAATGTTTTCGTCGATATACTCGCTCTGTCGATGGATCTCGTCAAAAAGCTGCTTGTCAGCGGCCAAGAGCGAAGCCAGCTCGCGAATGTAACGCTCGTACGCCGTGGTGAGCGAGTCGAGCAGGTCGCGGCGATTTTGCAACAGCTCGCGGACTTTTTTGGCAAGCTCGGCCCGCGGAGAATGGCTGGTGGACAGATCGAGCGATTGCATCACTTCGCCCGCCTTAACGTCGATGTCGCTCAGCTTGCGGCGCTGGTCGGTCAAGCTCATCAACGCCATTCGGGCGTCGTCGATCGTGGCCGGCGCGGGGCGTTCGGCTTCGAGTTTTTGGCGGCGGCGCGAGAGATCCACACGGAACTGCAAGAGATATGGCCCAAGTTGCGGCGCCAGCCCGAGCGTCTCGACTTTGTCGGTGACGCCCTTGAATTCACGCCCGAGATCGGCGAGCGTGTTTGTGAAATCAACGGTCCGCTTCGACGCGTTGGCGATCTCGTCGCCGATTTTCGCTACCCGCTTGGCCAGTTCTTCGTTCTCTGCGGCAATGTCGCGCAGCTCGGGCCAGGTGTGCTGTTTTTCTTGCTTGGCTTCATTGAGCTTGACTTCGGCTTCCTTCTGCCGGCGATTGTGAATGACCTTTTGCCACGCCTCGACGAGCTGTTTTTGGATCGTTACCTGGCGCAACGCCAGGTCGCGCTGCTTGGGCAGCAGCACGTCTTGGGCGTTGTAGCTTTCCAACTCGCTCGTGCAACTGGCGATCTCTTGCATCAGCGCCTGCTGACGTGCTCGCAAAAAAACCTGGCGCGCGGCAGTCATTTCCTTGGGTTCGTCGGCGGCGGGCACGGCGGCCAATTGCTTTTTGACGTCTTCCAGCTTGTTGCCGGCGTCGTCGATCTGGGCCGGTATTTTCAGGCGGCGATCGGCGCGGCGAGTCGGCTCGGCTTCGAGGCGAGTCAGATCTTCCTGGGCCTGGTTCAATTCGGTCTGGGCCTGGGCCAGCGCGGTTTCGAACTCGGCCAGCGATGCACCAGGCTTGATCTCGGGACGGGCCACCTCAGGGGGGGCATCGAGCGCTCGGCGCACCATTCGCAGCGCGATAGGCGCCTCTTCGGCGGCGGCCTTGAATTCGGCCGCGTTTTTGGCCAGCGTTCCGGCGCGATCCAATTCGGCCAGCGCTTTTTGATAGACCTCGAGCACGCCGGCTTTCGCCATTTCGTCCAGGTCGGTCGAGGTTTTGACTTGGGCAATCTGGCTCTGAATGGCCTCGGCGGTGAGTTCGGAGGTGGCCGGTTTACTCGCCGCGGCCGCCGGCGCTTCGGCGGCCGGCGTCTCGGCGCGCGCCGTTGCCCAGACCGGTGCGAAAAGTATCGCCGAAACGGCCACGGTCACGATCGACCGGCGCAGCGCACGCATCAAGTCGAGTCCCTCCATGTCCTCGAACTTCCCCGCTAAATAGTACCGAAGCTGTCATACGGGGCCGCGGCGCGGCTCCGATGGACCTTCGGCGGTAGGTCAACAACTTCGCACGTTTCTTCCGGCGGAACAAGAGCGATTCGCCCGGAGTCAGGAGAGAGCTTAGGATGGGCCGGGCGAAGCGAGTTTTACATTCGCCTAGCGGCTCGCGCGGCCGTGACCTGCGTTGACCGATGCTTCAATTTTCTGCAATGCCTCCACTGCATAATTGCGCACATCGTACACAGGTCGCTGGTCCGAATCGCCAGGTGCATTATCCCGCTCCGTTGAAGCAATTTGCTTGAGCAGGCCGACCGCCGGTTCGGCTGCACGACCAAGCTCGCCGAGCAGATCGATCGCCAGGCAGCGCTCGCACTCGTCGGTTAGGACCTGCACGGCTTCCATCAACAATGCCAGGGCATGGCCCGGATTTCGTCGCACCGTTTCATAGGGCTCGGTATGCAGCCGGTGGTACCCAACGCTACCATGTTCCGACTGAAGCCATCTCGTCTGGCCGGGGGCGACCTGGGCGAGTTGTGCAAACAGCCGCCCCCAAACCACCTCGGCATCGCGACGAACCGCCTCCCTTAACGCGGCAATGACTTCTTCGTTGTCGGGTGCGATGTCCCACAGTGCCGCGGCTGCAGCGGCCCGGATTTCGGTTTCGTCGTCGCGAAGGGCCTCCAAGACAACGCCGATGGCGGGCTTGGCTTCACCGCCGATCGCGGCCAGCGCCTCGATGGCTTTTTGACGAACCTTGACCGTGTCGCGCTCGACCGCGCGGCTGAGCAACGGCAGGGCCGCAGCCGCTCTGGGACCAAGTTTGGCCAACACCGCCGCCGTCACTAGCCGCGCAATCTCGTCGTTCGATCCCAAGGCTTCGCCTAGAAACGGAACGGCGGCGGCTCCGATGGCCACCAGCGCATCGAGAACGGCATCCCCTGCCGGGGCGCGGGCGTCGGGCAGGGCGTTGTCGTTGGCGGCGGTTTGGGCAATCTCGATCGCCACGGCCAACAACTCACCGGCGCACGCCCGTGCCGCTGGACCAAGTTTGGCTAGCGCTTCGGCCGCGGCGGCCACGAGCTTGGCGTCGTCATCGCGCAGCGCGGCGGCGATGGTGCGGGCAGCTTCCGCGGCGTAACCATGCCGACCGAATTTCAAGAGTGCGGGCAACGCCCTCAGGCGGACTTCGGGATCGAGCTCCGTCAGGAATTCGCGGCGCCACTCGCGAAACCCCCGTCCGCCGAAGCGCAAGTCTTCACGGGCCACGGGCTGATCAAAATCGTCCGGAGGCGACTCAGGTGCTGCCGCCTCTTGGGCTCGGCAGGAAGCGCCATGCGACGAGTGAAATAACACCAAGACCTGCGCGGCGAAAGTCGCGAGCGCAATCGAGCGAACGCGGTCGTTCATAGAACCTCCTTGGAATGTCGCCCACGTTGTCGCCAAGAATCGACCGCCGCGTCAAGACGAGTTTCGCTGTAAGGTGCGGAGATTGGTTTTGACAATCAAATTCGGCAATAACCCGAGATCAGTGCATTGCAGGGTGCCACGGCATCCGTCGCGGCGCGCTCGGCTTTGATGTTCTCGCATGCGTTGCCGCCGCGGCGGACGCCGTGCTGCGTTGCCACCTCGGGCGGCCGATGCCACCTACACGGCGTCCGCCGCGGCGAGTTGCGTCGCGCCTGAGATCGTTGCCACAAGCGCCACGGCGGATGCCGTGGCACCCAGTTGACGGCCGTACCCAATTTAAATGTCAAAACCGATCAGAGCCACAGGTAGCTGCACGCCTCGTCAGACCCTACGCGGGTTACTCAATCACCAACACTGGCTCGCCGAGCACTTCGTGCTTTGGCACAATGCCGAGGCCCGGCGCGGTGCTGGCCGCCATCCGGCCATCGCGCCGGCGAGGTGCGCCCTCGGCCGTGCTTACCGTTACGTAGCTGTTGAAGTCGGTCGAGGTAAAGAGCAGCTCGGGCGGAGTGCTGTGGGCCAGATGCGCGATCGCCGCGGTGGCGATATCGCCACCCCAAGTATCTTCAATCGTCATGGCGATGCCCAGCGAGACACACAGGTCGCGGGCCTGCCGCGCCTTGGTCAAGCCGCCAAATTTGCTGATCTTGATGTTAATGACATCCATCGCCAGGTCGGCCCGGCCGCGCAACAACACATCGATGCCGTCGATCACCTCATCGAGCACAAAGGGATGATCGGTGTGCCGCCGCACCGCCAGGCATTCTTCATAGGTGAGACACGGTTGCTCGATGTAGACGTCGATGTCGCGCACCGCTCGAACGACGCGCAAGGCGTCGTGCACCAGCCAGCCCGTGTTGGCGTCGGCCACCAGGCGATCGCCGGGTTCGAGCCTCGCGGCCGTGGCGCGGATTCGCTCGATATCGACATCCGGATCGCCGCCCACCTTAAGCTGAAACCGCCGGTAGCCTTCGGCGCGGTATTCGGCGACTTTCGCCGCCATCTGGTCAGGCGATTGTTGCGAGATCGCCCGATAGAGCACGAAGTCTTCACCGTACCGTCCACCCAACAGCGTACACACCGGCTGCCCGGCGACTTGCCCCAGAATGTCCCAGCAGGCGATGTCGATCGCAGATTTGACGTAAGGGTGTCCCTTGAGCGTCGCGTCCATGTGGCGATTGAGCTTTGCCAACTCCAATGGGCACTGGCCGATCAAGTGCGGCGCCAATTCGGCGATGCCGGCGCGGCAGCCTTGAGCGTAGGCCGGCAAATACGCCGCTCCAAGCGGGCATGCCTCGCCGTGGCCGACGATTCCGGCATCGGTCTCGACGCGCACGACGGTGCTGTCGAGCACCGCGACCGATTTGCCGCCCGACCAATTGTAAGCGCCTTCGATTAACGGCAGGTCGACGTGATAGGCCGAAATCTTGGTGATCTTCATGCCGCCATGATAACCCGCCCAGGTGAGAGATTCGACGGTGCGGTAGCCCCGGCCCTTGTGGCCGGCTGTCCTCCGCAAATACTTCGCGCGGCCAAGAATGCGAGGTGTGGCACAGCCGCCCTCGGCTGTGCGGTGGTCGCCGAAGGCGACCGCGAGACAGCCGAGGGTGGCTGTCCCACATTGCCATTGCCGCATTCACGCCCGCGTGACGTATAAAGTCGCACTTCGCTCCGCAAAGGTAGTGCAGGTTTCGCGGAGCGAAAGGCGACAATGACGGGCTGGAAGCCCATCCTACGACGGGTCGGGCATTGAGCCGTTGCCCGCTGTCACCTACGATAGTGCGCAGCGACTTTTCGCGCGACGGAGTCCTATGATGAGACGCGGCAATCAATCGAACGATCTCACCACGCGGATCAGCCGGCGGCGTTGGCTGCAGGTGAGCAGCCTGGGATGGCTCGGCGCGGCCCTGCCCGGCGTGATGGGCGGCAGCGTGATCGGCGGCAGAGCGTCGGCCGACACTTTGCCTGCCACGCATCCGGCCCGTCGCCCCATCAAATCGTGCATCATCGTCTTTCATTACGGTGGTCCTAGCCAATTCGAGACGTTTGACCCCAAGCCGGAGGCTCCTCAGGGCATCCGCGGCGAATATCAAACGATCGCGACCGCGGTGCCGGGCATCCACGTGGGCGAATATCTGCCGCGCGTCGCCAAGATCATGGACCGGCTGGCGCTGGTGCGGTCAATGCACCATCCGATGCGCAATCACAACTCCGCCGCCGCCGAAGCGCTGACGGGCCGCACGCCGGCGGGCGGTGACCTGGAGTTGCTGGCCGACGAGGCCCGCTCGTTTCCCACCTTGGGCTCATCGGTCAGCTTCGGGCTTGGCCAGCGCGGCCATGTACTGCCGTATGTGGCGCTGCCTTACACCATTTACAATGTCGTCCAATTACCGGGCCAGACGGCCGGCTTCTTGGGCGGCGCCTACGAGCGATTTCAAGTGACGGGCAACCCGAACGATCGCGGCTTTCGCGTCTCGTCGCTCGAGCCGCCGGCCAATCGGCAGCCGCCCGAAATCGCCGCCCGTGAACAGTTGCTGCACACGCTTGATGCGTTGCCCGAAATTGGCCCGCAGGCTGAAATGCGACTTTATCAGCGCCGGGCGCTGCAGCTTGTCTCGTCCGACGCGGTGCGGCGCAGTTTTGATCTGGAGCGCGAGAGCCCGCAGGTGCGCGATCGCTATGGACGGCATCTGCTTGGCCAGAGCTTGTTGCTCGCGCGGCGGCTGGTCGAAAGTGGCGTCAACTTCGTGACGGTCTTCGACGGCGAGAGGAACGGTCAAGACGCCAACTGGGATAGCCACCTGAATATCTTCCCGCGGCATCGGCAGTTGATCCCGCCGGCCGACGAAGGTTTTTCAGCGCTGATCGAAGACCTCGAAGCGCGCGGCCTGCTCGACTCGACCTTGGTCGTCGCGATGGGTGAATTCGGCCGCACGCCCAAAATCAACGGCAATGCCGGCCGCGATCACTGGCCCGATTGCTATACGGTGGCGCTGGCCGGCGGCGGCGTCCGCGGGGGCATGGTGTATGGCGCCAGCGACAAAATCGGCGCCTATCCCGACCGCGATCCGGTGACGCCAGCCGATCTCACCGCCACGATCTTAGGACGGTTCGGCATCAATCCTGAGCTTGAGATCCGCGACCCGACAAACCGGCCGTTCCGGCTCTCGGACGGCACGCCGCTGGGGGCGCTCTTCGGGTAGCCAAACGGAATAAATTCCGTTCTACGACTAATGCGCCGCCGCGAGCGCTGCCTGGTCCATGCGGCTCTCGGCCAGCGAGGTGTCGATCGCGAGCGTCATCGTCACGCTCCAGCGGCCATCGGCGTCGGCCTGAATATACCAGTGCGGCAAGACGGCCACCGATTGGTGAACCAATTCGAAGCCGCCTTCCGACTGGCTCACCGTTTCGATGGGGAACGTCCAGATCGACCCCGGATTGCTCGATCGCAACGTCAGCTCGATGCCCAGCCATTCATCAACTAGGGCCAACGCGCCGGTCTGGTGCAAGTCGAGTTGACGGCCAAGATGCCCGAGCTGGCGGCCCTCGCCGTCGTGAAAGTAGCGGTCGTCGCAGTTGGCCGGCAGACCGGCGAAATTGAACTCGACGCCAAAGTGGCAGTGCTGCCCCGGCGGCAGGCCCTCCAAGAGATAGGCGATCTCCAGCGCCGCACTGCCCGAACAGAGCGTTACCCCTTTGGTCAATTTAACGGCATGCCCCCAGGCAGTACCCTGCCGCGTCATCTGCACCTGAATGCGGCCGGCGCTGCGGCGCACGCGGGCTTCGTAGGGCGTCTGCAAAAAGTCGCCGCGCTCGGTGGCTTGCCCGGCCGCCACAGCGTTGAGCGATGTCTCGTGGTCGAAAAAATGATCGAGCAAGCTTTTTCGCGGCCAGGCGTCGTATTGCACCCGCGTGTCGAGCCCAGGCTGCTTGAAGACGATGCGTTCGTGAATGCTCGATACGTGTCCGTTGCTGCCCGTCGCCCCCGCCAGCACTTTGCGATGATAGGCTTCCGGCCGCCGAGCCAGCGTCGCGAGCAGGTTGAGACAGATCGACCGCACATCGAGCTCGTAGAGCATGCCGCCGCGATACGGCGAGAAGAGCGTGGCCAGTTTATCGTTGGCCAAAAAGACTTCTTGCCGGGCGTCGAGATTGAAATCGCCCGGCGTCGCCTCGATCCACGGCCCGTTGCGCTGGGCCGCTCGGTTGAGCAAATTGTCGGCGGCGATCAGGTGATTGTAGATGGCGTTGCGCAAGTGCGGTAAATAAATGCCGCCGAACGCCCCATGCCAATAGCCGCAGTTGCACTGGCCGCGATAGAGCTCGGTGCGGGCGGCGGTCACCAGCTCGGCGTCGTGCTCGGCCTCGACGGCGCCTTGCAGCTTTTGGCTGACCATGAGCATCCGCGTATACATCTCGTCGCTTTCGGGATACTTGGCTTTGAAGTTCCGCCAGTAGCCGCCCTTGACGAATTGCGAAAGCGCCGGCCAACGCGGATCGTGCTCCAGTTCGTGCTTCAGCCGCTCATACTCGACCAGTTGCTCGGCGGGCAAGGCCCACTCCGTCATCTCGCGATAGCTGCTGTC
>DATFDL010000189.1:0-4968 GCA_035252155.1 Pirellulales bacterium
CCCCGCGCGGCCAGCAGAATTTACGGCGAATGGCGAATTCAAGTTCGCCCCGATCGCGGCGCGGATTACAACCGGCTGATCGAGCGCCAGGGGCTGCCGCTGTTCCGCGAGGCCGGCGGGCGAATGGTCGGCTGGTGGACAATGGTGGCCGGCGATCTTTACGAGCATGTCACGATCTGGGAATACGATGGGCTGGATGCCTATCAACGGTTTCTCGAAAAGCTTGGCAAGGATAAGGGCTTCGCTCGTTTCGCCGCCCAGCGCGATCCGCTGTTGGCGGGTGAGCAAAGCCGCTTTCTACAGTTGGCCGCCGGGGCCGAGCCGCCGCACTTGCCCGAAACGGCCCGGTTTGTCATTCACGAGCGACATCGCGTGCCGCTTGCCAAACGCCAAGAATATCTGGCGTTCTTCACGGGCGACGGGCTGGCGATGCTCAAGCGGCATGGTTTTCGGCCCGTGGGGCCTTGGACGGTGGCGGTGGGCACTTGGAGCGAATTCACCTGGCTCTTCACGTTCGACAGCTTGGCCGAGCGCGACCGGCTGATCGCCGATTTTTCCGGGCACGACGATGGAGGCGCCTATGGCGACAAGCTGTCGGGGCTCGTCGATGAAGTCACCACGCAGTTGCTTACGCCCGCGCCGTTTGCCACGGGCGGTGGCGCTGCACGAGACGATGTTCCTAAGGAGGCGCGGTCCGTGCTGCCCCACCTGGAACAAATTGCGCCCGGCGTTTTTGTTGCCGGCTTTGCCGATCGATTTGGCTCGGCGAATTGCGGTTGGTTAGCGACGACTGTAGAGTGCCTGTTGGTCGACCTGCCGCGCGGCGTGCCGGTGGACGATTTTCTCGGGGCGATCGCGAAAACGACCGTCAAGCCGGTGCGACGCCTGGTTTTAACCAATTGGCAGCCGGGCGATGAAGCAATCGTCGCATCGCTCATCGAAGCAGGCATAAAAAAGATCGCCACGTCGCCGATGATTGGCAAGCTGCTGGCCGAGACCGGAAAAGTTAAGGCGGAGCAGATCGAAGTCTTCTCCGCTCGCGCGCCGCTGGGTGAGACTACCGCGATCGAGTTTCTCCCGCTCGATGGCGTGGCCGGCGCCACCGGGGGTGCCGTTTACCTTCCAGACATGCGAACGCTGTTCGCCGGCCCGGTGGTGATTCATGGCCCCCGCGTGCCGCTGCCGGGCAGCGATACGGCACAATGGCTATCTACGCTCGATGAACTCGACCAACTGGACGCCCAGGAAGTGGTGCCCGGTCGCGGCTCGTGGGGCGGACCCGAACGCATCGCGCGGCTGCGAAGCTTTTTGACGGAGCTGCGGCGGCAGGTTGGCTACACAATATCGCTGGGACGCCCGGCGCTCCCCCAGGCCGCCGAGTTTTTTCGCTTGCCCGCGAGAGAAGCTGAGGTTCGCTTGCCCGCCGGAGAAATGGTCTGGATGCCCTACGATACGCCCACGGCCGACGACCTGCTGCACGTCTATCAAGAGCTGACCGTGCCGCTGGCCCCCTTCAACGGTCGTCCGCCGCGCGCGGATGACCCGCGCCCGCACGCCCTGGTGCTGATCGGCGACGGCCCCCACGAGCCAGGACACGTCGAAGCGGGGTTGCGTCCCGCTTTTGCCGCCACCGGCGTCGTCCCACACTTCGCGGTCGATGTACGGGCGCTCACGGCCGAAAACCTGGCTCGGGTTCCCTTGCTCGTTATTCTGCGCGATGGCATGCAGCGGCCCAACAGCGACCCCGGTTCACATTACAAGTGGATGACGCCCGAGCAGGAGCGGGCCGTGGTCGAATTTGTCGAGCGCGGCGGCGGCTTCGTGAACCTGCATAACTCGATGGGACTCTATCCCGACGGCGGCCCGTACCTAAAGCTGGTGGGCGGCAGATACATCGGGCATGGGCCGCTCGAACGCTTTCGGGTGGAAGTGGTCGATCGCAACCATCCGATCACCCGCGGCGTCGAAGATTTTTCGGTGGCCGATGAGCAGCACACGCCTCCATACGACAATGACCGGGTACATCTCCTGCTGAAGAATCGCTCGGACGACGGCCGCGAGGCTGCCGCCGGTTGGTGCTACGAGCCGGGCCGAGGCCGGCTGGTCCACCTGGCCAATGGTCACACCCGCGAAGCCCTCGCCCACCCGATGTATCAGCGATTGCTCGCAGGCGCCATTCGTTGGTGCCTGCGGAGCGAGGAGTCGGATCGGTAGCCCCGGCCCTCGTGGCCGGCTGATGCAGGATCAGTCTGTAGGGAACGGACTCCGTGCCAATCCGTGAACTGCGATTCGGCCTCGCGCCGCCCCTCGCGCCAGCGGCACGGAGTCCGTTCCCTACAGAGCCGTAAGGTGATTTCGTCTCATTGGCTGCCAAAAGTAATGGAGATGCCGGTCTGCTACCATTGCCCGATGTCGCCGAAAGCCGTACTATTGCCCACCGCATGCAGCCCCTGAAATTCAATGAGGAGTTCGAGACGATCTACGACGCCGCGGCGGGCCTGGCCAAGGCCGCCGGGGCGAACGCCATCCTCTTGCTCGTCGATGGTCCCACCGACTGGCAGCGGCTGAAGCAGCACGCGGCCGGCGAAAAGGTGATCGTCGCTTCCGACACGCCCGAGCAGTTGGCCGGGGCCTCGGCGGCCGGGCTGCTGACCGTGGTGCTCGACATGCACGAAAGCCCGGTCTACGACAAGCTCTCGCAGGCCCTGCTCGAAGCGGTGGCCGACGAATTCGTGAAGCCGGGCGCGCGGGTGATTTCGGTCTACAGCGGCTTCGAGGCCCGCGCGCTCGACTCGATCAGCGTGATCGACCTGGGCGACCATTTGGGGCGGCTCACAGTGCGCGACCTGCAACAACTCGAAACTCGCGTGCCGCTCGATACATTGCAAACGGTGGTTAACCTGGCCTTGGAGGTCGGCCGCGAGGGCCGCGAGGGCAAGCCGGTGGGCACGCTGTTTATCGTGGGCGACACGAACAAGGTGCGCAAGATGTGCCGTTCGGCGGGCTTCGACCCGGTGAAGGGCTACAGCCGCAAAGAGCGAAATCTGAAATCGGCCCGCGTGCGCGAGGCGATCAAGGAGATCGCCCAGATGGACGGGGCCATCATCGTGGCGGCCGACGGCACGGTGGAAGCCGCTTCGCAGTACATCGACGCGCCGGCTACGAACATCACGCTGTCTAAGGGGCTGGGCGCCCGGCACTGGGCGGC
Organism: Pirellulales bacterium; assembly: GCA_035252155.1. Lineage (GTDB taxonomy): Bacteria > Planctomycetota > Planctomycetia > Pirellulales > JAICIG01 > JAICLL01. The sequence goes on from DATFDL010000189.1 coordinate 3,209, forward strand.
CGCCTCGATCAGCCGCGCCACCAACGCGGTGGCCGTGGCCGTCAGCGAATCGAACGGCACCGTGCGGATTTTCCAGAACGGCGAGATCGTGCTCCGCATCGAGCCTTTCCGCCGCCCGATGAAGTGGCGCGAGTTCGAATACGAACCGCCCGGCGAGTAGATCGCGTCATTCCGTCCGCCTCTTCGTAGAACGGAATTCATTCCGTTCCGCACACCGTTACACGGAATTCATTCCGTTTGCCAGAAGCTCGCGCCCTCGGTCTAATAGACGGCTTCTCGGAAGTCCATTGTTCAAAGGAGCATGAGGCCATGCGCGATCGGGTCATCGGGGGATCATTGAAGCCGCTACATCGCCGTGCCGTCAGCAAACGCCGCCGATCGAAATCGGCTGTTCGCCTTCACCGGGCCGAGTCGCTCGAAGCGCGGCGGCTGTTGAACACCGATCCTATCGTCACGGTGAACACCAACTACGGCAGCTTTCAGATTCAGACGTTGCCCAGCGCCGCCCCGAACACGGTCGCCAACTTTTTAAGTTATGTCGACGGCAACGATTATACGAATGCCGTCTTTCATCGTTCGGTGCCCGGTTTTGTCGAGCAGACCGGGGGTTATACGTCGTCGTTGGCCACATTCGGCGGCAGCACTTCTCAGTTCACGCCGATCGTCCAGCATGCGGCGATACCGCTCGAGTACAACGTGCCCAACACTCGCGGCACCGTGGCCATGGCCCGCGGCACCGATCCCAACAGCGCCACCAACCAGTGGTTTGTCAACCTGGCCGACAACTCGCAGACGCTGGGGCCGAGCAATTCGGGCGGGTACGCGGTCTTCGGCCAGGTGCTGGATGGCGGGATGAGCGTGCTCGACCAGATCGCCGCTTTGCCGACCAGCAATATCGACAACGGCACTTTCAGCCAACTGCCGTTGGGACCAAGCAGCACGCTGGTGCGGATCAGCTCGATCACGGTCGATAGCATCGACGGCACAGTGTTCAGCGACACCAACGGCAATGGGCAGCTCGATGCCGGCGAGCCGCCGCTGGCCGGCCGCCGCGTGTTTGTCGATGTCGACGGGTCCGGCACCCTCGATAGCAATAACCCCTCGACCACCACCGACGCCAATGGCAATTTTTCGTTCACCGGTGTCGCGCCCGGCCGCTACACCGTGCGCGAAGTCGTGCCCAGCGGCGGCACGCTGACCACGCCCGTGCAAACGGTCAACGTGGCCGCCGACCAGACGGCCTCGGGCGTGCTCTTCGGCGAGCGGCCGTCGATTGTCGGCACCGTGTTTATCGACGCCAACGGTAATGGGCATTTCGATGGTGGCGAGCTGCCGGCTGTCGGGCGCACTGTGTTTCTCGACGTCGATGGCTCGGGCGCACCCGACAACAACAATCCTTCGACCACCACCGACGCCAACGGCAATTTTTCGTTCACCAGCCTGGCGCCGGGCAGTTATACGGTGCGCGATGTGTTGCCCTCGGGCATCAGCCTCACCACCCCCGTGCCCACCGTCGCCGTGACGGTGGGGCAGACGGTCAGTGGCGTCGACCTGGGCGAGACTGCCCCGCCGCTCACGCCGAATCAGAAGTTCGTGGCCCAAGTGTTTCGCGATCTGCTGGGCCGCGCGGCCGAGCCGCAGGCCCTGCAGTATTGGGCCAATCAGATTGAAGGCGGCCAGAGCCGCACCGCCGCCGCGCTGGCCATCGAAATGAGCCAGGAATATCGCAACGACGTGGTGCAATCGCTTTATGAGCAGTA
>DATFDL010000190.1:0-2568 GCA_035252155.1 Pirellulales bacterium
CATGGTGCTTCGGCCGGTCATCCGGTTCCGACCGCGAAACCGGCCGCCCTTTGAACGGAATCACCGAGAACGGAATGCCGTACACATCGACGTACTCTTCGGTCAGCAGTCCCGTGGCGGGATCAGGCGTGTAATCCATCCGGCGCAGGCCGCGCCCCACGACTTGCTCGCAGAGCAGTTGGCTGCCGAACGCGCGCACGCCGAGAATGTGGGTCACGTTGTTGGCGTCCCAGCCCTCGGTAAGCATCGCCACCGACACCACGCAGCGCACGTGCTCGCCCGGCTGGCCCGGCTTGCCTACCGTCGCCACCACGCGGCGCAGCTCCTCGGCGAACCGCTGTTTCGTCTTGGCCGGGTCTTCGCTTTCGGCCTCGGCCAGCAATTTCACGTCAATGCGGATCGTGCGCTTTTCAGTCGGCGTGTTCGAGAGATATTCGGGAAACACGCTGCCGCGGCCATAAATGGTCTGCGTCCGCTTGCCTCGCTGCCGTGCCCGCGTCGGCGCATCGTCGGCATCGTCCTCTAAGACATCCGCTACCTCTTCGGCGGTGACCACCTCTTGTTCGGTCTCGCCGCTGATCTTGCGAAAAAAGACCTCGGCGATCTCGGTGTTGTCGCAAACGACGATCAACACCGGCGGCACGCGCTCCCTGCCCGGTGAAGCCGCTTGATGATACTCGAACCGCTCGGCCCACTGTGCCGCGATCTGCTGCAGGGCACCTTCGGCCTCGCGAAAGACGATTTCGGGCTTGGGCCGGCGCGCCTTGCCCGGCAGAAACTCGATCGGCTGCATCCGCCCCTTGATGGTTTCCCAAAGCCGGAAATAGGCCGGGTCGGGGCGCCCGGTGGTGTCCATCACCGGCAAGCGCGGGATTTTGACGATGCCGCTTTCGATGGCGTCGACCAACCCAAAATCGCTCACTAGCCATGGGAACGGCCGCCCTTCGGGATGCCCGCTGCCCTTGATGTAAAACGGTGTCGCCGAGAGATCGACGCAGAACGCCACGCCCCCACCCACCTGGTTGATCCGGTCGAGTCCTTCGACCCAGACGGTTGCCTCCTTGGCCTCGTCGTCCAAGGCCCGCCGTTCGTCGCCCGTCAGCTCGTCGTCGCCCGGCGCCGGCCGCCAGCAGTGGTGCCCTTCATCGTTGAGTACCATGATCGGCAGCCGATCGTACAGTTCGCCCAGCACGCGGCGCGCGAAGCTGTCGGGCGTTTCGGGGCCTTTGTCGACCACGGCGTACGACTTGCCGTTCTCGCTGTGTTCCGACTCAGGCGCGAAACCATGCCAGTTGGTCACCAGCACTTTGCCCAACTGCACGAGCGGGCGATACTTGACCGGCACGATGTCAAACGCTTCGTAATAATTGTCGGGGCTTTCCGGTCGCAGCACCTGCAAGCGTTCTTTGACGGTCAAATTCGGGCAGCAGACCAGCACGGCGTTGGGAAAATCGCGGCTGGCGGCGTTGCGCCCGCGATTGCAAAACGCCCAGGCGATCAGCATGGCCATCACCACGGTCTTACCCGACCCGGTGGCCATCTTGCACCCCAGCCGCCGCAACGGCCTTAGTCCCGACTCGCCGGGCAGATCGACTAGCGTGGGAAAAAAGTCCTTCGCCGCGATGTCGAACGCGGGGCGCGTGCCTGCGAGCAAATGGCGCAGGTCGGCCTCACTCAATGCGAACTTTTGAAAGCCGGTGCTCGCCGCTTTGCCCGGCATGCGAATTTCGGCCAGGTAGACGATCGTCTCGACGGCCTCTCGCTGGCAGAAGAAGAGCCGCCGCTCGCGGTCTTCTCGGGCCCAATGCCGCAGCAGCTCTTTGGTGACGGTAGTGGCGCCGCGATAGCCGCTTTCGCGCCAGCGGCGCACGTCGTCGCGCAGCAGGTTGACCAGCGGCAAGTCGTCGCGGTGTTCTTCAGTAAACAACCGCTGCTGGGCCGTGCCGGTCCGCTGCGTCTTGTACCAGTATCCCGCCGGGCGGCGCGTGCCGCCGTGGCTGGCTGCCCCCGTCTCGCCGTCGTACACCCAATGGTCGGTCGGCTCGACGTAGGGGTTGCAAAGAATCGGCCGCTCGACGGGCTGAATGGGAAGCGGCTGGTCCACGGGTGCGTTCATGACATCCTTGGTAAAGCGATTTATCAATTTGCTTGGTACGCAATCTCGATCAAGATTATACACAGGTCGATGCGAGACGCGTGCACTCGTCTGCCCCGAAGGGGCGCAAGAGAATAGCCAGGGGCAACGCCCCTGGTCACCCGATCGAATAAGGAATTGTCGTAAAGCCCCAACGGGGCGTAACCAACCAGGAGAGAGCCATGCCACAATCGTTATCGTCCGTCTTGATCCACCTTGTTTTCAGCACGAAAAACCGAGAACCGTGGATTCGCGGTCCCGTCGAAGGAAAGTTGCACGCCTACCTCGGCGGTATCCTGCGTGAAATCAATTGCCCGTCGCTGACGGTTGGCGGCACTGCCGATCACGTTCACATTTTGTTCGTTCTCGCGCGAACGATGGCCATCAGTAATGTCGTGGAGGAGGTAAAAACAGGATCATCAAAATGGATCAAG
>DATFDL010000191.1:0-4379 GCA_035252155.1 Pirellulales bacterium
GTTCCGCGAACAGCGAACACGCGTAGCTCCATCCTTCCCTGGTGCTTCTCGCTTGGGGCGGTTCCACCTCGCGCCGCCCCCCGCGGAACGGCACGGAGTCCGTTCCCTACAGACGTCAATAGACAAAATGCGACTCGCTTCACTCGCCCCACCCTACGCCTGTGAACCAGGAAATGTTAGCGCGATCCCGATGGTGAATAGCGCGGCGCCGATCATGGCCGGAGCGAGATGAACGAGATCGTTGTAACCGATGGCGGGATGGACACCGATCGCGGTGGCAAAGCCCGACACGCCTGTCACGAACAGCGCCTGCCAGCGACTGCGCGACGCCTGGCCGCACCAGATGCAGAAGAACATGGTCAGGCCACAGCAAGCGACGCCGCCGCCGAAGCCGGCCCGGTCGTGGGCGATCAGCGACGGCAAGCGAGGATTGACCTCGGTCAGTCGTTCGACCGTCAGCCCCATATATTGCAGGTCTTGCGGCACGAAGATCGTGGTGACACCCACCGTGGCGATGATCGAGCCGCCGACGAACAAGCAAAACGCGGTCGTCAGCAGAAACAGCCGACCGATGCCGTAGCGCGAGGCAGTCGTCACGCGCTCGCCAGGCCGCAAGAGCGAGCCGATGGCGGCCGGACGTTGGACATGGCGATACGACTTTGCCAGGCCGAGCATGAAGCAAGGCAACAGCACCAGCGTGGCCGCGCCGTGCCAGGTGTCGAGATAACCGTATCCCAGATACAGCAGAAAACTCGCGAAGCCCAACAGGCCGCTGACCACAAACAGCCACCAGGCCCAAGCCTCGCCCTGCCGTAGCGGCGCCGCCGCCAGCCATAAATAGAGCGTTCCCACGGCCACGAGCGAGCCGCCGAACGAAACGCGGTCGTGGATCATGAAATGCACGATCCGGCACTCGTTCACGGCGCACAGCTCGGGCGGCGTCATGCCCAAGTAGTCCACATCATGCGGCAGAAAGTGTTTGGTGGCCGAGAGAAAGAACGCGAACAGCCCCGAGCCGATCAAGGCGACGGCGGTCAACGATAATAGCGGTCGGCCATCGTCGACGAGAATGTCGAACAGGCCGCGGTCGTTGTTGTCGGGCGGAATCATGGGTTGACTGTCTGGGGTGCTAGCTTCAGCATAACCGCCCGGCAGTCGTCTGTCTTAACGGCCTCCTTGTCTTCGGTATTACGGTGGAGCATGGTGGCGATCCACCAGCCGCACGATCGTTCCCCAAAACCGCGCCTGGCGGCAAGCCCTCGCCGGCCGGTAGAATGGTTGTATGAACCGCAAACGCCGATCGCCGCCGAATGATAAGCCGACCCGTTTGTACCACGGGGCAGACATTCCCATGCGCGTGATTCGGCGTTATGCACGCCGCGTGGGCGAGTGCTTTCAGCCCGACAAAATCATTTTGTTCGGGTCCTATGCCTATGGCAGGCCGAACGCCGACAGCGACGTGGATTTACTCGTCATCATGCCGGCGCACAACGAGCTCGATCAGGCGTTCAAGATCCAGTGCGAGGTGCCCACGCAATTCCCGATGGACCTGATTGTACTCAAACCACAAAACCTCAAATGGCGTTTGGAGGAGCGCGAGTCGTTCGTGACCGAGATCGTGGCAAAGGGAGAAACTCTGTATGAAAAGAATGACTCGCGAGTGGGTGCGAAAGGCCGAGGACGACGTTCAAACGGCCGAGCTACTCGCCGCGGGAGACAGACCACTTTATGATCAGATTTGTTTTCATTGCCAGCAATCCGCTGAAAAATACCTCGGCCTCAAAACTCCAACCCGCCGCCGCAAGCGGTCCTAGCGAGGGACGTCGTGTGAAAGCATGGAGAGGATTACCAAGAACAATCCAAAGCCAAGTGCGGTCAACAAGTTCAGCGCCCATGCGCCGTACATTCGTCGCTGGCCTCGATCGCTCAACGGCTGATTGGAAAATGCCAAGTTCAGCAGGAGCCATGCCGAGTAAAAACTCAAGAACGGCGGGCAAATTACCAAACCAAATACCGAAGCGCGCCACGCACGGTAAGACAACTCATCGCCACTGTAAACAACCTCCGGGGTGTGCTCATCCTTATCGGCCGTATCGTTAGCCAGCGGAGAAGCGTACGGGTTTTCGGCGCGTGCTCTATTCTCGGCGCCGGGTGGCGGCAATGCGGCATCGAGAACGGCCGTCGGCGCCGCCTCAAGCGTTCGTTGTGGCGGCGTGGCGCCCGCGACCGGCCGAGCGGCACCGCATGACCAGCATTCATCGAATTGGGCGTCGACATCTTCACCGCAGCGAGGGCAATTCCAAGGCTCCGCGTCGACTTGCGACCAATTGTCGAAGTGTGCTTCGAGGATCCGCGTTGCCCGCTCGGCACTTGGTGCCGCGACTAGCAATTTTACATATCCCACCGCATTGCCGAGAATCCAGGTCATGCCCACCAAGTTGTCGTTAGTGACGAACGCCGTGATCCCTTCGGCTTCGAGCGCAACCCGTGCAACTTCCGCCTCGGCGGGCGTCGGATACGTTGCAATCGTCACCAGCTCTTCGTTCATAAGTGTCACTCCCGCAGGGCGAGAAACACGAAGACCACGGCCACCGCCAGCGCGTTGAGCGCCAGTGCGCCGTAAAAGAACCGCTCGCCATGGCGGGTGAGGGGCCGATTCAATAAGCCCAGCCCTAGCACTACCGCCGCTGAGTAGAGCAGCACCGGCCACAAGATCGGTAAGCCAATCACACCGATCACCGCGGTCCACCAGGCGCGCCGCGCGGCGCGATCGTTCGCCACCACCGGATCGGCCTTGGCGCGGCGACGTTCTTCGGCGGCCGACGGTTTGATCGCGCTGGCATCGAGCGGCGGAACAACGATCTGCAAATCGCTCGAACCAGTGGCGGCCCGTGGCACCGGCGGCGGCAACACCACCGGCACGCCATCGCCCGGCGGCGCTGGGCCAAAGCGGCGATGGTTTCCCGCCGGGCCGGGCGACACCCCCGCCAGCGTCGGGGCGGCGGGCGGGGCGCTACTCGGCACCGACAACACCGGTCGGGGCGCGGATGCCGCCTCAGGCGGCGCAGTCACATGCGCGCCGTCGCGGCCCGTGCCGCACGACCAGCAGACGGGGAAATCGCCCAGCACCTCCTCGCCACACTTCGGGCATTTCCAGGCCGGAGGCGGCGGCGGGCGGCGAGCACCGCTGAGGGCCGCGGGAACGGGAAACAAAAGCTGCATCGCGCGTTCAAAATCGGCGGCCGCGACCTGCACCTGCACCCGGCCGCCCACGCCGCGCTGCGCGGCCATGTCGGCGGCCGGCTCGATCAGCTCGGCCTCGATGCCCGCCGCCGACAGCTTGCCGCGGATCAACTCGGCTTCGACCGCGCTGGGCAGCGCCGCTACCGTGAGTCGATCAGACATGACGTTACGCCGTGATTCCCTTGGTCAGCTCCATGAACGCCGTTTCGAGATTGACCTCTTCTTCCTTGAAGAGCGTCAGCCGATAGCCCGCCCCAATCAGGGCGCTGGGCAAGTGGCTGTAGTCGGCCGTGTCGGCGGCCATCGTCACCGTCAGCACGCCGTTGTTCGCGGCCACGCGCTCCACGTGCGGCTGCGTCTCAATCAGCCGCGCCGCCGCGGTGTTGTCGCCCTGCACGCCGATTTTTAACGTCGGCTGCCGGCGCACGCGACGCATCACCTCATCCACGTCGGAATTCACCAGCAGCACGCCCCGCTCGATGATGCCGATCTTGTTACAGATGTCGGCCAGCTCCGGCAGGATGTGGCTGGAGACCATGATCGTCTTGCCCATCGAGCGTAGCTCTTTGAGCAGCCGGCGGATCTCGATTCTCGCCCGTGGATCGAGACCGCTGGCCGGCTCGTCGAGCAGCAGCACCTGCGGGTCATGCAGCAGCACGCGGGCCAGCCCCAGCCGCTGCGTCATGCCGCGCGACAGGCTGGTGACCAGCGCCTCGCGCTTGTAGCCCAGATCGACCAATTCGAGCACGTCGTCGCACACCTTGCGGCGCTTGGCGCCTTTGATGCGATACGCCGCGGCGAAAAACTCCAGGTATTCGATCACTTTCATGTCGTCGTACACGCCGAAGAAGTCGGGCATGTAGCCGATCAGCCGCCGGATTTCCTTGGGCCGGGTGTAGATCGAATAGCCGCAGACGTAAGCCTCGCCCCAGGTGGGGTTGAGCAGCGTCGCCAGGATTTTCATCGTGGTGGTTTTGCCCGACCCGTTGGGGCCGATAAAGCCGAAGACGTCGCCCGCCTCGAGCTTGATGTCGAGATGCTGGATGGCGTGCAGCTCGCCGTAGACTTTGGTGAGGTCGCTGGTTTCAATCACCGGGGCATTTGCCTCGTTCAATTTGTGATTTGTACTCTGTAGG
>DATFDL010000192.1:0-5043 GCA_035252155.1 Pirellulales bacterium
TCGTCACTCCGCACAGAATCACCGCCCCCGAACCGATCGAAGCCCCACGGCAAACTCGCGTTGGCGCCACATTCCAATCGTCCTCAGTCTGCAAGCGGCCGTCGGCATTGGTGGCGCGCGGGTACTTGTCGTTGATAAACAACACACCATGGCCGACAAAGCATTCGTCCTCGATGGTCACCCCTTCGCATATGAAGGTGTGGCTCGATATCTTGCAGCGCCGGCCCACCACGGCGTTTTTTTGAATTTCGACGAACGTGCCGATCCGGGTCTCGTCGCCGATCGCACAGCCATAAAGATTGACAAACGGGGCGAGCCGCACATCGCGGCCCAGCGTCACGTCGTCAGCGATCTGTACGAGCGCGTCGTTCATAGTGTGATCCTAGTGCCTTGTGCCCGGATGCTGCGTTGCGCGGCATCGAGAATGCGGACGACGCGCAAGCCGGCCTCGCCGTCGCTGAGCGGCCGGCCGCCGGTCGTCAGGCATTCGACAAACTGTGCCGCCACCTGGGCCAGCGGTTCGTCGCGGCTGACGTAAGGCGACCAGACGTCGCCCGTCCGATAGTCGACCAAACGCTCGCGACGGCCTTCGGGGTCGTCGCCGAGCACGTCGACGCCGCGGTCGTAAACTTTGATTTTTTCGGTCGTTTCCAGATCGTTGTAGACCAGGCTGCGGCGGCTGCCGCCCAGCATCGTGTAACGCAGCTTGACCGGCGACAGCCAATTGACATGAAAATTGGCGATCAGCCCGCCGCCGAAATCGAGGTTCAAATACGCCACGTCTTCCTGCCCGCGGCCGGCGTGCGCCGCCCCAAAAGCCGACACGCTGTCGGGCAATCGGCCGACCAGATGATCGACAATCGACAAGTCGTGGGGCGCCAGGTCCCAAACGACGTTCACGTCGTGCTGGATCAGCCCCAAGTTGATCCGCACGCTGTCGATAAAGAGCAGCTCGCCCAGCTCGCCGTCGTCGACCAATTGCTTGATCTTGGCGACGGCCGGACTGTAGACGAACGTGTGGTCGACCATGAGCGTCAGCCCGAGCTCGTCGGCCATGGCGACCAATTCCTCGGCCTGGGCCACATTGGCGGTCAAGGGTTTTTCGATCAGCACCGATTTGCCGGCGAAGAGGGCCGCTTTGGCCAGTGGATAATGCGTTTCGACGGGCGTGGCAATCACAACGCCGGCGATCTGCGGATCTGCCAAGACGTCGAGCGGATTATCGACCAGCTCAACCGTCGGACACGCGGCAGTTGCGGCGTCGAGGCGGCGACGGTCGAGGTCGCAACACATCTTCAGGTGGCAGCCCGGTTGCGAACGAAAGTTCCGCACCAAATTCGGTCCCCAATAGCCGAGGCCAATGATGGCGATTCCCGGCAGGTCGCGCGCGGCAGCCCGGCGAGGTGCATTCGCCGAGCGGGTGGGGCGTATGCGAGTCACGCTACCTACGGCCATCGTGATCCTCCGTGTGGCTCGTGCGCAGCAAGCCGGTTATCAGAATTGTGGTGGCCGGGGCAGAAGTTGGCCGCTACCAGTGCAGCGTCCGGCAAAAGACGTCGCCGGCCAGCGATGCCCCGGTAGGTGCACCGCCGGGGCATCGCCGCGACGAAGCGTTTCGGGCAAGGGTGCGCTTCTCGCGCGGCTCTGCCCCAGCCACCACACCGAATCTGCCGGGCACAAGGCCCGGAGCTACCGGCTGTTCGCCCGAAGCTACTGACTCTTCTCCGGAATAGCCGCAATCGATCGAACCGCGTTTCTTCGACGTAATCGCGTTCGAGCAATTCGCGGAATTCGCGGAATTGCCTCAATTCGTCGGTCGACTCGCGCCAGAGACCCGTGCCGTTGTGATCGACCAATACGATATACGCGGGCGGCTTGCGGCCGAGCGCGGCGAGAAACTCAGCCCGCCACTCAGTTTGCCGCTGGAAGCCGTTAAGGCACAAAATGCGATCGACGGCGAATCGGGTCGGCGCCCGGCGATCGGCCAGAAAATTAAGGACAGTCTCGTAGCCCCAAACCAGCAGCTTTTCGTCGGGCAAGGTACGCGCCCGAATGTAGTCGGCCGCCTGGCGATGGATATCGGCGTCGACCGCGCCGCACTCGTAAGGCGCTCGGAATCCTTCGAGTGTTTGGCGGCCCGCCGCTAGTTGCGCGGTATCTTGCCAGATGTTGAGTAGGCATTTGAAGTCGACCGGCACGGCGACCGTCAGCAAGCCGACCGACGCCAGCCCCGCGGCCAGGTAGCCCCGGCCCTCGTGGCCGGCTTGGAACAATCTCTCGCGCAAGTCAGCCCCGACCCTTGCGGCGGCAACGCCGGCGAAGATCGCCAGGCAGCCGATCAAGGGCGTCCAATGGTAAGGCCAGTATTTGCCTTGCCAGATAATCGTGGCCAAGTTGGCGAAGGTCAGTGCCCACAAAAGCCGGTCGGTGGTTTTCGCTTTCGGCGCCCGCGCCATCACCGCGCCCAGGCTTGCCAGCACCGTTAGCCGGCCCCAGCGCGTCACCAGCATGCTCAGCCCCTTGGCCAGGCCGTTTTTCAATTCCGCATAGGCTGAATTAAATTCGACCATGACCATCCAAAAATCGCTCAGTGCTCCGCAGGCGGTTAAATAAGCAAGCGCCGCCACGGACGGCAGCAAAAAGCCAGCGAGGCTATAGGCGAGCCACGTTCTGCGGGGAAGTCGAGCCGCTTGGTCGCTACTCACGAGTGACCTTCCGGCAATGGCCAGTGCCGCCAGCGCGGGAACCGCCGCAGTCGGCTTATAAACGCACGACAGGCCAAGCAAACCCGCGGCCAGTGCGGTCCGCCCGCGAGAACACACTGCGACGTCATTCGCGTAGAGGCAAACAGCGGCTAGTTGCAGGAGAAGCAGCAAATCTTCCACCTGGGCGGTGTGCCAGGCGATGCCTTCATCGCCCTGAACGAGCGCCAGGGCCATCGCCAGCGCGCACGCCAGCCGTGCGCCAGGACCGGCAAGTCGCTCACCGAGCGCCGCCGCCAATTGAGTCGTCACCAGCGCCACCAGGAAAAAGAAAAACCGCACGCCCCAGGCCGTCTGACCGAACAAGACCAGCGCCAGGGCGAACGTGTAATGCGTCGCCGGTCCCTTCTGATCGAACACATCGCGGTACGGCAGTCCACCGTCGAGAATGACTTGGCCGGCGTAGGCAAAGTGCCCCTGATCGCGGGCCAGCGGCATAAGCATCAGCGGCGACAAGCACAGCGCCGCGAGCGGCCACTCCAGCGCAAAGGCCGGCGAGCTTCGTAGGATGGCGTTCCAGGCCGTCGCGATTTTTGATGGACGGCCTGGAAGGCCATCCTCCGAAATCGCGCGTTGGTCGGTGGCTGGGGCAGAGCCTGGGCGATGCCTCGGCGGTGCGGGCCGCTTCGGCAGTGCAATCGTTCCATCCATGGGTCCGGCGAAGCTAGCAAGCCGGGCAAAATGGGTCAAGCCCAGCGATCGGCCTCGCCGATGGCGTGCTGCACCAGAATCAGCAGGGCGTTGGGATCGTACGGCTTGCGGACATAATATTGGCAGCCGGCGGCCCGCGAGCGGCGGATGATGTCGGACCGTTCCATGCCGCTGAGAATGATCACCGGAATCGTGCAGGTGCCCGAATCGTCGGCGAGCTGCTGGCAGACGCTGAAGCCGTCGGCGTCGGGCAGACGCAGATCGAGCAGCACCAGATGCGGCCGGCGATCGCGGGCAATAGCCAATCCTTCGTCGCCGCTGGCGGCGACGACAATCTCATAACCCTGCCGGCTCAACCGTTGGCTGAGCACGTCGACCATCGCGTCGTCGTCGTCGATGATCAGAATGGTTTGGGGCCGGGCATAGCGCGCGGCGCGAGTACGCGGTTGTTCGAGCAGTTGTGGCACGGCAGCGCCTCCGCTGGTGCGGTCCGCGGCGGGTCAGAGGGCGGACCTAAGGGCGGGAACTAAACTTTTGCATCCAAGCCGGCGAGGCATGGAAAGCCTAAACCACGTTTGCCGGTTGGTCAAATCGGCGAAATGGCAAAAGAAAGTCGCAAGATAGCGATGATACTGATTCTATTGCGAATTCCGCGGTGGCTGGGGCAGAGCCGCGCCTTCGGACAGCCGACTTCGTGAAGCGATTGATCGCGGCGATGCCCCGGAACCACGACCACCGGGGCATCGCTGGCCGAAAGCGAGTTTGCCAGAGTCAGCCTGGAGCCGGCCAGCTTCTGCCCCAGTCACCGGCCAGCATCGGTGCCTAATGGCCACCTGCGTGAGCTGGCGCCAGCTCGGGCGTACGACCGCGGACCACCAGCGAGTAAAGGGCGGGCACCAAAAACAATGTCGTTACCAGCGCCGCCAACAAACCGCCGATCACCGCCCGGCCCAGCGGCGCGTTGGCCTCGCTGCCCCGCTCGAAGGCCATCGCCATCGGCACCAAGGCGAAAAACGCCGCCAGCGCCGTCATCACCACCGGCCGCACGCGGATCGAGGCCGCCTTGCGAATCGCCTCGGTGGGGCTCAGCCCCTCCTGCATCCGCAGGTGCTGGGCAAAGTCGGTCAACAACACCGTGTTCGAGACCACGATGCCCACCATGAAGATCACGCCCAACAGCGATTGCACGTTGATCGGCGTTTCGGTGAAATACAGCATCAGCACCACGCCGATGCCCCCCACCGGCACCGCCGACAAAATCACCAGCGGCGTAACGAACGACTTGAACAGGGCCGTCATCAAAAAGTACATCAAGAGCGTGGCCAGAATCAGCCCCAACGCCAGGTTTTTGAAGGTGTCGCGCATGCGGGCGTATTCGCCGCTGAGCACAATCTTCGAGCCTTGGAGCGTTTCGCCTTGCTTGGTCGGATCGTAGGTGGCCCACACGCCGTCGCCTTGGTCGTGGCCAAAGCGGCCGAGAAGCTTCACCAGGTCGTCCGAGACGTGCCCCAGGTCGCGGCCCTCGACACCCATCGTCACGTCGATCGTCGGCTGAATGTTGATGTGCTTGATTTCCGAGGGGATCGTGGCCCGTTCGATCGACGCCAGATCGCCCAGCCGCACCTGCTGG
>DATFDL010000193.1:0-13188 GCA_035252155.1 Pirellulales bacterium
AAGTTGTGCGGCCGTTTGGCGCGGCTTTTGGCCACGATCACCCACCGGCCCACGATCGGGTCTTTACGCAAGTCGGGCATAGCCGCTCATCTTAGCCCCCCCGTCGCGATCCGCAAAGCGAAGGCGTTTTCAAGGCCGTTGACAACGCACCGCCGTCTGATAACTTACGCCCTTGTGATCCAGCACTCAGGCGATTCGCGAGAACCGGTCCTCCTTTCGTGGAGCGGCGGCAAGGACAGCGCCCTTGCGCTCTATTATCTGCGGCGCATGGAACAACAATACGAAGTCGTCGGCTTGCTGACGACCGTCTCGGACGAATATCGTCGCGTGAGCCATCACGGCGTGCAGGAAGTTTTGTTGGATCGACAAGCCGCTGCCTTGGGATTGCCGCTCGACAAGCTCTACGTGCCGACCAACAGCACCCTGCCCTGCACGCACGAGCAGTTTGTGCAGATGATGGGCGAAAAGCTGACGGCGTATCGCGACGCCGGAGTTCGCTATGTGGCGCATGGCGACATTTTTCTGGAAGATTTGCGGCGCTACCGCGAGACGAACCTGGCACGCCTTGGCATGCAAGGTGTCTTTCCGCTCTGGCATCGAGACACCACGGAACTGGTCGAGGAATTTGTTTCGCTCGGCTTCCGAGCCGTGCTGTCTTGCATTGACGGGCAGAAACTCGACGAAAGCTTCGTAGGCCGCGAGATCGATCATTCCTTCCTCGGCGACTTGCCGCCGACGGTCGACCCGTGCGGCGAGTATGGCGAATACCACTCGTTCGTTTACGACGGGCCGATTTTTCGCGAGCCGATCGGCGTCCATGTCGGCGAGCGAGTCCAGCGTGAACAGCGCTGGTACGTTGAACTGCTGCCCAGCGACAAATTGCACGTTGGCGCGGCGACAGCACGATACGATAATAATCTGATTGGGAGCCAAAAATGATTCACGCTCGCTTTTATACGTTGCTGTCAATCACGCTTGCCGCGGCGCTTGCTCGGCTCGTGCCGCACTGGTGGAATTTCACGCCGATTGGGGCGTTGGCGCTGTTTGGCGGGGCCTACTTTATGCGTCGCGGCGCCGCCTTCGCCGTGCCACTGGGGGCGATGTTGCTGAGCGATGTCATTCTTGGAATAACTCGTTATGGGAGTATAGTGCTTTACTCGCAGCCGGTCGTCTATGGCTGCTTCGTGGCGACCGTGCTTATCGGCATGCTGCTGCGAAACCGACGCACCGTGGTCACCGTGCCGGCCGCCGCGATTGCTTCCGCAGTGCTCTTTTTCGTGGTGACGAACTTCGCCGTCTGGTATGGCGGAGAGAGGTATCCGCAAAGGGCCGAAGGGCTGGTCGCCTGTTATGTCGCGGGGCTTCCGTTCTTTCGGAACGGCCTGTTGGGGGATCTGTTTTATTCCGCGATTCTCTTCGGAGGCTTTGAACTGGCACAGCGCCGCTGGCCGGCCCTGCGTCTTGTGGGCGGTCGCTTATCCGAGGGCGCGGCTGCCATTTAACGAAAATCGCGCCGCGACCACCATGCACGACAGCAGTCCGCAGCCCGGCCGCGATTATTACATTGACGAGGCTGGGCGACTGGTGTTTACAGCCCAATATCACCTGGCGCGCGGCTATTGTTGCGGCAACTGCTGCCGGCATTGCCCGTATCACGACGACGCCTGCCATGACCATGCCGCGCGGACCTCAACGTATCGCCTGCCTGACCGCCGAGACGGTTGACCTTCTCTACCGTCTGGGTGTCGAAGACCGTATCGTCGGGGTTTCGGGCTTCACGCGCTTTCCGCCCGAGGCCCGCCAGAGGCCCTTTGTTTCGGCGTTCACGACGATTCATTATGATGTCATTGAGTCGCTTCGGCCGGACCTGATTATCGGCTTTTCCGACCTTCAGGCCGATGCCATGCGCGAGCTTGCGCGGCGCGGATATCAGGTACTGCTAACCAACCAGCGCACTCTCAGCGAGGCATTTGAGACGATGTTGCTCATCGGCCGTGTCGTCGATCGCGCAAATCAGGCCGAGCAATTGGTCGCCAGCCTACAGGCGACGCTCGACGCCGCTCGGGGCAAACGATCGACACGCGCCGTCCATCCTCGTGTCTATTTCGAGGAATGGAACGAACCCATGATCAGTGGTCTAACGTGGGTCAGCGAATTGATTGAAGCAGCGGGTGGCGATGACATTTTCGCCGATTTGGCGGCTCGCCCGACCGCGCCCCAGCGTATCGTCGACCCGCGTACGGTGGTTGAGCGCACGCCCGACATCATCATTGCATCGTGGTGTGGAAAACCGGTGCGCTTCGACGCCATTCGCGCGCGGCCGGGATGGGGCGCCATTCCCGCGATCCTGGCCGACGAACTGCACGAGGTGAAGTCCTGCTATTGCCTTCAGCCAGGCCCAAGCTTGATTACTGAAGGGCTACCCCGATTTTCCGCGATCGTCGATCGCTGGTACGACCGGCGAATCGGCGACGATTGACTTTGGAGATGAACGCTATGTGGAGAACAACAACTAATGGGCGCCCGCTCGTTCGCTTAGCTCGCTTCTGGTGCTTGCCGCTTGTATTGTTGTCCCTTGCCACCGCATGGGCCGGCGACGACTCCGCGGACAACCGCCTCACCGACGCCGAGAGACGAGACGGCTGGATCCTGCTGTTCGATGGCAAAACACTTTCGGGCTGGACCACCAGCAGCGGCGAGCCGAGCAAGCGGCCGGTCGAAGACGGCGCCATCAATCCGCACCGCTGCGGCGGCTATATGATGATCCACGAGCGCGTCTGGGACGATTTCAGGCTGGCGCTTGACTTCAAAATCAGCCCCAGGTGCAACAGCGGTATTTTTGTACGCACGTTCCCTCTCAAGCCTCGGCCGGGCAAGGATGTCGGTTTCAACGGCATCGAGATCGCCATCGACGACACTCAAACCGCCGGCTTTCACGACACAGGGGCAATTTACGATTTAGTAAAGCCGAAGCGCAACGCCCAAAAACCCGTCGGCGAGTGGAACCACATCGAAATCACCTGCGACGACAATCAGATCAAAATCGTGCTGAACGGCGACCAGCTGAGCCAGATGGACCTCGACGAGTGGACTGAACCCAACCGCCGCCCCGACGGCACGCCGCACAAATTCGACGTGGCGTATAAGAACCATCCGCGGCGGGGATACATCGGGTTGCAAGATCACGGAGCCGATTGCTGGTTCAAGAACATCAAGCTCAAGCCAATCAAACCGTAACCCGACTCATCCCGTGCGAATGTGGGCGGCATGTGTCGTCTGGGGTCTTCCGGCAAGGCGGCAGCTTCGGGCCGAGTGCGACACGATTGTCCGAAATTGCCGTTGCCACCGCGGCCGAAAACTTGTTAACTACGCCGCCAATCGGCGGCAACTACACCTCTCTGCTCAGAACCGGGACTGATAATCTTATGAATCGAGAACAGATTCGCGGCGTTCTCCAGACGATCTTCCAAGAGGAAACGGGAGAAACCCTGGCGGCTCTGCCCGACGAAAGCGTGCTCGCCAAGGACTTTGCGCTCGATTCGGTTGATATGGTCGGCCTGTTGATGCGCGTCGAGGGGCACTTTCATGTGCGACTGACCAACGCGGAGTTGGCCGAGAGTCAAACGGTGGGGGCGCTGATCGACCTCGTGCGCGCCAAGCTCGAGTTCCCGCAAGGCGGCAACGTGCAGATCCGCGCGGCCGCGTAGTGCCGCTCTGAGTCCATGTAGCGGAACACCATCGCCATGACGTTGCGCAAGTGCCTGACGAACGGCTGGTGGGCTGCTTGGCTCGTTCCTCTTTTTTCCTGGCCCGCTCTGGCCAGCGATCCAGCGTGGCAATCGGACAATGTATTGCCTCACAGGCCCGGCATGGAGAGCACCGGTGGACAGACGGTAGCGGATGACAATTCTTCCGTTCGTCTCTCTCGGCATGGACGGCCTGGAACGCCGTCCTCCGGTTTTCGGCCTCCCGCCCCTCCGACGAACGAGGGCTCCCTGTCACAGCGTTTGACGATCGCGCCGTTCGCGGAAGACTGGGAACCGGAGAGGCGACCGCTGGGTGGAGGTCAGAATGACTTTAGTGACTCGCTGACCCTTCCGGCTCAGACGCTAGCACCATCGTCCGTGCCGTCGCCGCTCTGCACGGTATGCCCCGAGCCGCCGGCCGGCTCTGTCGGTCATGGGCCGTTGCGAACCTTTATTGAACGCTGGGCGCCCGAGGGCATTGTGCCGTATTGGGGCCGTCGCACGCCCGATTGGCGAAAAGATTGGGGCATCGGCGGCCCGCTGCAGGCCGACGGTTGGAGGTCGCAGCCGTTTTCAATCAGTGGTTTCTCCGGCGCCACCAATGGCGGCCCGTTGATTCGCCATCGCGTCCATGAATTGCCCAGTTACTATGGCGGCGTCAATTTCGGCTGGGATTACGATCACTTCTGGGGCATCGAAAAGCGGCTGGGCTTCGGTGCTTTGCAACTGGCCAATGGCCGCGGGCAGCGACTGCCAACCGGGCTAAGCGTGACCGGCGAGTATCGGCTCATGTATTACCCCTTGGGCGACACGCGCTGGCGACCGTTTCTCACCACCGGAATCGGTTGGAGCGATTTCTATTTCCGCGACGACGTCAACCATCAGCACCTCGACACTTTGTTCTTGTTTCCCTTCGGCGTCGGGTTGAAGTATCTAATCCGGGACCGATTGGCCTTGCGCATCGACCTGATCGACGAGCTGACCTTGAGCAGCCACCTGACTTCGACCTTCCACTACGTGGCGTTGACGGCCGGCCTTGAGTTCCGCTACGGCCAACGGCTGCTGCGCCTGCCCTGGCACAAGTATTTGTAGAGGAGCGCAAGGGACGATCAGGCTGCCGCGGGCAGCGTCTCCCCGCTGGGTAACGGAACGACCCGCTTCAACTCGCCAAGGGCATCGATTAGCCCGTCGATAGCCTCGGGCCGATGGTTGGCGTTGATCTGCACCCGCAAAACGCCTGCGTGATACGGCACGGCGGGAAACGTGACGGATTGCACGTAATAGCCGCGGTCGAACAAAAACTTGCCCGCCGCGAACGTGTCTTCTTCGTCGCCGACCATGATCGACAAGATGGGCGAAATGCCGCCCAAGAGCATTAACTCATGCCGGCGAATGCCCGATACCATGCGGTCGATGTTCGCGTCGAGTCGAGCGCGGAGCACGTCGTACTCGGGCGATTGTAGCAGGTCGATGACGGCCGAGGCCGCTTCCAGATAGGGCGGCGGCACTGGGCCGCCGAAGATATAGGTGTTCGAGCGTATTTTGAGCAGCCGCTGCAGCTCACGCGAGCATGCGACGAACGCGCCGAACACCGAGCAGGCCTTGGAAAAACAACCCACCACGATGGCATTCTCGTAACTGCCCAGGGCCTGCAACACCGTGCCGCGTCCACGCTCGCCCAGTACCGCGGTGGCATGAGCGTCGTCGATGTAGAGGACTGCGCGGTGACTCTTGGCCACCTCGTTGAGCCGCGCCATTTCAGCGATCGCCCCGCTCATGCTATAGACGCCGTCGATGGCAATCACCGCATTGCGGTAGGGCTTTGATTCGATCAGGACCTGCTCCAGCGCGTCCGCGTCGTTATGGGCGAATGAAACCACGCGCACGCCAGCGGCCCTCGCGATCTTGGTCGCTTCGACGATCGAGTTATGGGCGAATTCGTCGAGGACGATCAAATCTTGCGGTTCGACCAGGCCGGGAAGCATGCCGGCATTGGCCAAGGTGACCGATGGAAAGATCAACGCGGCCTCGGTGCCCATCCAGGCGGCGATCTTCGACTCCAGCTCCTTTTCGGCCTGGCAGACGGCGAACGCGCGCGAGGCCCCAAACTGCGTGCCCCACCGCTGCGCGCCCCGCGCCAACGCCTCCTTAACGCAGGGATGTTGATCGAGCCCCAAAAAGCTGTCGAACCCGAAGTTGACGAGCTCATGCTCGCCGACGCGCATTTCGCGATGCGGCCCCACCTCGGCGACCGTCAGGTCTTTCAGGTGCAACTGGCCGAACCGCGCATCGAGATGCTCGCAGAACCTGACCAGCTTGCTTTTTCGCAGTCCCTCGATCAGGTGCGCCACCGGCGAGTCGTCAAACTGCATGCATGAGTCCTTTCTACGTATTATCGCCATACGCTTCGCGAAAGAAGCGTAAGACCTTACCTAGTTTCGGCGAGCCGGGCAATACCGCAGCACGTCAATACAACGCCCCAATCCGCAGCATTAGCGCATCGTTGATGCCAAACGACGGAGTTGACCCTCTGAAGCGCACATGCCGGTTGAAGATAAATCCCCCTTCGACGAACGCGGTCCAGTTGTTCTGTTGGGCGCTGGCGCCGATCAAGAGCTGCTCGCTGGCAAGCTGCATCCGGGTCTTGGCTCGCCCGGCGTCCTCGATTTCGACCTGATACGCTTGCACGTTGTATTCGAGCGAGGCATAGGTCCAGAGGTGTTTGCCCCACGCGGTTCCCCAATAACGGCTGATGCGGGTTTTCGGAAAGAAGAGCCGGAACTCCCAGCGTTCGTTGGGCGACCAGACTACGCCACCATACGGTATCAGCATGCCTCTCACGCGGTTCCAATATGCCATGCCGAAGGCGAACCGCCATTGGGCAGTCGGTTGATAAAGCAGTACCGCCCGACCGTCGAACATATAGGCGTTGTAATTGAGCGACCTGCGGAAATCGGCGTTGATTTGCGGCGTGAAACCGACCTGCCAGTTCCACGGTCCCGGCTGCACTGATGAGACTTGAAAATCGGACCGGATCTGATCGACGTCCGGCGGCAGGGCAACTCCACTAGGACCGGTCCAAAACGATGAGTTCCAAGTCGGCGTCCAGGCGAAGATATAGCTACCGGCGACCACGCGGCTATAGCGCATCCAGGCATTCCATTGCAAGTCCTGGAACGAACCTGTGACGCCGCGCACCGGCGACGTGGGCAGATAGGTAAAGTCGTCGTAGGAATAGAGATCGAAGCGGTACGGCTGATTGCCTTGATTGCCGAACGCGAATTGATTGCTGAAGGGGTCGTAATAATTTTGGAGCAGCCAACCGCGGGCCTCGTCGGCAGGCCTGAGAGAATCGCCGGCTTCGCGAGGATCGATGTCCCCAAACAAAGTTTCCAATTTTGGATTTTGGATTTCGGATTTTGGATTCGCGTCTGCGATCGTCCCTGAACCCTGAACCCTGAACGTTGAACCCTCCTGAAACCCTGAACTCTCTTCCCACGCCGGCGGCCCCGAAAGCCAGCTCGCCCGACCCGCCGAAGGATCGGCGCCGGTAGCTAGAGCGATGACCATCACGGCAAGACCCACTGCCCGCTCCTTAGTAGTGCATGGTCGCCATCCAGCTCTTGAACCGGCCCCAGGCGCTGGCCTCGCGGCGCGGAAAGTAACTGCGGTGCGGCAGACCGAAGCGGCGCTCGAAGGCAAACAGCACCGCAATGTTGTGCATCACGTGCTGCCCGTTGCCCCCTTGGTTGTTGCCGAAGATGACATTGTCCGCCACTTCGAACCGCAGGGCATTGTGGTTGTCCAGCCGATATTTCACGCCCACTGAGAACGGCATCGTGATGAGGTCTTGATGCCATTCGCGACCGTGGTCGTCGATGAAACCCAGATCGACCAGGCCCATGCCGAGCATGGCGAAAGGCCGCCATTTGGTGTCGCCGAACGGATAGATCAGCAGCTCGGTGTCCCAAAAGAGGAAGTTTTCGTGGCTGGGAATCAGCGGCGCCAGCGGATCCTTGAGCGTCGCCCGCACATAACCTAGCCGCGTCTCGACGCCCGCGTATCGGGCAAAGTCCCAGCCCCAGCGGCCGCCGAACAGATTGCCCGCCCCGTTGTGTATCTGATCGTGTACCGGCTCGTTGACGTTGATGATGCCCGTGAATTTCTCGAAATAGAGCGGATACTGCTGCCAGCTCGCGGGCTGCCGGCGTATTTCCCGACGCCGCTGGCGCCAGCGCTGCCAGAGCGAGTCGGGAGGCGGCGGACCAACGAGCGAGTCGCCGGCCGCCGGGCGATCGAGCCCCTCGGCGATCGGCGGGCCGCGATGATCGAGCCAATCCGTTTCGCCGGGTTGCCAGTGCGGTTTAGTTGTGATGTAGAGCGGCTCTTCGTTCATATCGCGGGCGAACTGCTCGGCGATCGAAGGGCGCAACGGCCCGCGCGGCGCGGGCCTATCGAAGAGCGAGGGTGATTCGTCAGCCGGTCGATCCGTCGGCTCCCCGAAAAACGGCGACGGCCTGCTCAGCCGCGCGGTCGTCTGGCCCGAAGCCGCGGCGACCATTGCGGCCCAAACCACCAACGCGGGCACACAACGGCCACACCGCAACGCACGACGCTCCGTAGAACGGAATTCATTCCGTTCACGGTTCGTCGAACGGAATTGATTGCGCCGCGCAGCAAAAACCGCTGGCGGGTGGCATCGTGCGCCCTGCATGCGTAAGCCGGTACGGCGTGGATATGGGGGTTCAAAGCTTACCGCAAGCGGATCGCCGGCAGAATGGCAATGTCGCCCGCCGCGCTCCTTGTCCGAGAAGCGCTCATAGGGCAGAATACCGTCCAACAACGAACGCAACGAAAGGCGGCTAGGTCGGACAGTGCCCATCCTGCCGCGCAATCGAATAGCTCCTATTTTTCCTTCCCACGCCATTTTCTCATGTCGATTCTGATTAATAAAAACACACGCGTGCTCTGCCAGGGCATTACCGGCAAAGTTGGGCAGTTTCATACCAAGGGCTGCCTGGAGTATGGCACTAAGCTGGTCGGCGGCGTCACGCCGGGTAAAGGGGGCGAAACGGTGCTCGGGCTGCCCGTGTTCGATACGGTGGTCGAGGCGGTCGGCAAAACCGGCGCCGACGCCACGATGATCTTCGTGCCGCCAGCCTTCACGGCCGACGCCATTTTGGAGGCCGTCGATGCCGGCATCAAAACCGTGATCGCCATCACCGAGGGCGTGCCGGTGCTCGACATGGCCCGCGTCTACCCGATCGTTCGGCAGAGCAACTCGACGCTGGTCGGCCCCAACTGCCCCGGCGTGATTACGCCCGAAGAGTGCAAGATCGGCATTATGCCGGGCTACATTCACAAGAAAGGTCCGGTGGGCGTGATGAGTCGCTCGGGCACGCTCACCTACGAAGCCGTCTGGCAGCTCAGCAATTTGGGCCTGGGACAATCGACCTGCGTCGGCCTGGGCGGCGACCCGATCGTGGGCACGTCGTTCATCGACCTGCTGAAGATGTACGAGGCCGACCCGGCGACCGAGGCCATTTTGATGATGGGCGAGATCGGCGGCACGGCCGAGGAGGAAGCAGCGGCTTTTGTCAAGCAGCATGTGACGAAGCCGGTGGCGGCGTTCATCGCCGGCCGCGCAGCGCCGCCGGGCAAGCGCATGGGGCACGCCGGCGCTATCATTTCGGGCGGCAAGGGCACCGCCGCCGAGAAAGTGGCCGCGCTCGAAGCGGCCGGCATCGAGGTGGCCGCCAGCCCGGCCGACATGGGCGCCGCCATGCAACGCGCCATCGCCAAGAAACGGCGCTAGTCGGTGCGGCTGGTTACTTCAAGCAGGTGCCAACCGAACTGCGTCTTCACGGGGCCTTGCACAGTTTTCACCGGGCAACTAAAGACCACGCGGTCGAACTCCGGCACCATCTGGCCGGGGCGGAATTCGCCCAAGTCGCCCCCCTGCTGACCTGAAGGACATTCCGAATGTTCCCGCGCCAGCGCGGCGAAATCGGCCCCATCGGTGAGCTGAGTTTTCAGGTCTTCGCAGGCTTCTTTGGTTTTGACCAGAATATGTCGGGCTTTGGCTTTTTTGGCCATGAGCGATTCTGCTTTCTTCGGCACTACGGCCGAGGCGAGAGGTTCAGACTTGCCAAGGCAACGCCAGGGCATTGCAGTCACCGGTCAAGCTTAGCTCAGTCCCCTGATTCCGGCTAGCGTCCGCATTCTCAGTACGGCCAATGCTTCGTCAGCCGTCCTGGATTGCCTTTTTGTTCCCCGAAGGTTCTGGCGAATTGCCGTCCGCCCAATGTTCGGCGAGGTTGCCGTGCCAATGGCGCACATTTTCAACCAAATCCGTTGTTCGTCCGTTGTTGCTCAGTTGACGCTCCGCCATGCGTCCGTCGTTCGTCCGTTTTGCGAATTGGCTTTTCGAGCGGATAATCTCCGGCGATTCGGGGCGAAGCCATTCTTTGAAAACGCCGAACCGGGGGAATGCAATGTTCGTCAACGCGTTGCTCGATCGAATCTTTAAGGGCATCCGCCGTCATTTCCGCCAAGAGTATTCGCGCCGGCCATTCTACCGCCGCGGTCGAAAACGTCGTCGGTCGTTTTGGCGATCGCTCCTGGTGGCCGACGCGCCTTTGGGCACCATCGCTCCGCGCCGTCATGCACTGGTCGAATGCCTCGAAAGCCGCGTGCTGCTCACCGGCAATCCCCTGGCCAACAACGACACTTTTGTGGCGCCGTTCAACGGGCAGCTCACCCCTTCCACCCCCGGAGTGCTCGCGAACGATTCGGATCCCAATCAAGGCGCCACGATGTATACCGTGTTGGTGACCGGTCCCGCCGACGCGAATTACTTCCACTTCAACTCCGACGGCTCATTCGCCTACAAGCCCAACTTCGGCTTTTTCGGCACCGATTCGTTCACCTACTACATCCATGACAGCTTCGGCTACACGAGCAACACCGCCACCGTCTCGCTTCCGATCGAGTACAGCGTAAACTCGTCGGACGATCTCACCAAGGCGGTGGCCATCGACCCATTGGACACCAGCGTACAGATACTGGGCAGCGCCAGCGGCGCTCCGTCGACTCGACGACCTCGCTACGGCTTGGCGCCTCGCCCGACTCCACTCCCGAGAACCGTGCTAGCATGTGTCTAAAGACGAGCCCGGAGGGAGAGGAATTGGAAGGCCCTCACCTGACATTTCCCAGAGGGAGAGGAATTGGAAGGCCCTCACCTAACCTCTCCCAGCGGGAGAGGAATCAGCGGGCCGTGGTATTCTTCGACGTTCCATAGCAGGCGAGGACGAGCCATGGCGGTACGCTTCTCGAACGGCCGCGCGCCACGCGCGGAGGTGTTGGTGGAATCGGTCATCCTGGTCGGTTTGCATTACGACGCGGGCAAGCCGTTGCCACCCGCGACGAATGGCACGGCAAGCGCAGCCGCGGCAAGCCCAGCCGCGGCGGCCGGCGAGTTGCCCCCGCGGGTTCTGCCCGAATACGATCCCAAGTTGCGGCGGCTTTCCTATGGCGGCGTGGTGCTGCTGACGATCCGGGGCGACCGCACGCGCTACGACGCGATTCTCGATGCGTTTCAACGTCAGCACTGGGAGGAGCTCATCGACGATCCGCTGCCCCAAAAAGGCGTGGTCGATCCGCCCCGGCGGCGGCGCGACGCGATCGGCGATCTGAACCGCGCCATCAAGGCGGCCGCGCGGGCCCTCAGGCCGTCGCCCAAGAAAGTGCCTAAATTCAAGGCCGACGGCACCGGCCAAGGCATCCGGTGGTGGGCCGGTGTTCTGGTCAAACGACGCCGCGCCGACCTGCACTTGCGATCGGCAGCGAGGCACACGCGCCGAGTCGCCGGCGTATCTGTTTAGCGCGAATTACAAACGCTGGTTCACCCGCTGCCGGGTCACACTCTGTGACGTTCCGCAAGGGGCGAGTTGACGTCGGATCGCAAATTCACGGAACGCCACAGAGGCAATCCTGTTCGGCACGGATTTTGCGCCATTCAGGCAATCAGTATTGGGTTTAATCGATGCGGCGGTTTGGCATGTCTTTTGCGCCACGGGGCCGATCATCGTTTCCCCGGTCATTTTGGCAGGCGCACGGATGGCTCGCAAAAAACGCCCTGAGGTTCGAGAGCGGGATCTCCAAGGCTTCAAGTTTATCGAGGCGGTGGCCCAGTTGCTCGAGCGGCTGCATGACGATGGTTGCGCCCGAGACAAAGCCGGCAATCGCACCCTGCACTACGATGAATACTGCATGCTGGTCCTGCTGTTCCTGTTCAATCCCATCGTCAGCTCGTTGCGAGCGATCCGGCAAGCCAGCGAACTGAAGAAAGTCCAGAAACTGCTCGGCTGCTCGCGCGCTTCTCTGGGCTCGCTCTCCGAAGCAACCACGGTTTTCGATCCGGAACGATTGGTCGAAATCATCGGCGAGCTCGCGGCGCAACTGCAGCCGCTGCATCGTGATACGAGGCTCAAGGACGTGCATCATGCGCTGACCTTGGTCGATGGCTCGTTGTTGTCGGCGCTTCCGAAGATGGCCAAGGCCATGCTGTTGAAAGGTCAGACCGGCAGCGGCCTCGTTAAATGGCGGCTGCATACCCAGTTTGAGGTCGACCGGCACATTCCCTTGAGCATGGAAGTGACCGAGGGTTCGGGCAAAGGGGAGGCGGATGAACGAGCGGTGCTTCAGCGGCAGTTGCAGCCAGACCGTTGTTATGTCATGGACCGGGGATACGCGAAATTCGATCTGTTCAATGCCATCCATGCCCTGGGCAGCAGCTACGTCTGCCGCATCCGCGACAACAGCCATTTTGAAATCGTCGAGTCTCGTCCACTTACTCCGGAAGATCACGAGGCGGGCATTCTCAGCGACCAACTTGTGCAATTGGGGAACCGCTCGTCGACGAACTCCGCGCGGATGGACCATCCGGTGCGCGTGATTTATATCCCCATCAAACCGCATCCCAAACGGGGCAAAACGGGAGGGGGATCGGCCGGGCACCCCAGCGACGGCATACTGCGGATTGTCACGAACCTGCTCGACGTGCCCGCTTGGGTGATCGCTTTGATCTACCAATATCGTTGGACCATTGAGATTTTCTTTCGGTTCTTCAAGCACGTTCTGGGCTGCCGGCATCTGATCAGCCACGACGAGAACGGTATCGAAATCCAGACCTACTGTGCGATCATCGCTTGCCTGCTGATCAGTCTTTGGACGGGCCGGAAGCCAACGCTTCGCACGTACGAGATGGTCTGCTATTACTTCATTGGGCTGGTGAGCGAAGAGGAACTCCTGGCCCATCTTGCGAAATTGAAAGAAGGCTCCGCCGCGAACACCTGATGGAACACACGCCGGCTTCCGTTGCCGCGATTCGTGGACCTTGACGCTGCGCACTGGACGACGTGCAGCGGCCACCAGACGGCGC
>DATFDL010000194.1:0-13606 GCA_035252155.1 Pirellulales bacterium
AGCTCGCCCTCGCGCGCCGAGCGTCCGGTATCGATCGCACGAAACTCAGCGATGAATTGGCTTTCGTTGACGTGCAGGCCCAACTCCGCGGCGTCGCCGAAACCCCACGGACCGACCTCGGTGGCGCCGCCGTGATCGAGCACTCGGGCATTCCAGGCAGCCGAGATGCGCGAACGCGTCGCGGCAATCGAGCCGCCCGGCTCACCGCTCACGATCAACACCCGCACGCCAAGCTTGCTGACGTCGATCTGCCGGCCGGCCCCCACTTCTGCCAGATGCAGGGCATAGCTTGGTGTGCAACAGATGACCGTGGCTCGACTAGTTCGCATCAACTCCAGACGCGCCAGGCTCGAAAGGCCCCCGCCGGGCACCACCAGGCAGCCGCGGGCCGCCGCCGCGTCGTAGGCGCTCCAAAAACCGACGAACGGGCCGAACGAAAACGCCATCAACACCGCGTCGTCCGACGTCACGCCCGCCGCGTCGAATACATGCTGCCAGCAATCGATCCACCACTTCCAATCCTCGGCCGTATCCAGCACCGCCAGCGGGCGGCCGCGGGTGCCGGAGGTTTGGTGAAAGCGCACGTAATGCTCGGGCGGGTACGTGCGATTGGCCGCCAGGCCGGCGTCGTCGGGCGTGCCCAGAAGCTGCTCCTTGGACGTGTAGGGCAAGGCCTCGAGCTCGGCGAGCGAGCGCAGCGGGGGCTTCAAGCCGGCGAGTTGCGTGGCATAGAAGCGGTTGGCCGGCAGGATTTGTGCCAACAGCGCGTTGAACCGGGCAAGTTGATGGGCCTCGAGAGCCGGGCGATCGAGCGATTCGAGCCGCCGCCGTTCGGCGGCAGAAGTGAGTGTCATAGCTTGCATGATACGCCCCTATAACATTATACGGAACGGAATTTCTTTGGTTTCGGTCGCGCCGCGCGTTACGATGTGCAAAGTACCATGATGCACGGCCATTCCATCTCGGGCGAATCCACGCACCTCGGCGACGGCATTCTGACCGTCGACGATGGGGGACGTATCGAGTCGCTCAACACAGCCGCCGCCAGACTGTTCGGCTACGCGCTCGACGAACTGACCGGCCGCCCGCTGAGCACCTTGTTGCCGGTACTGGGCAGCGAGACGTTTGCCAGCCGCCTTACTCCTTATTTACAGCCGGTCGATGGCCAGCTTGCCCGGAGGCTGGATGGGCGGCGGAAAAGCGGTAGCCCGGTGGCGGTCGAGCTGACCGCCATCGAGAACCAGCTCGGCGGGCGGCGACTGTTCACCTTGCTGCTACACCCGGTGAAGGCCTCGCCCACTTCACTGGGTGAGAACTGCGACCTGCTGGAAGTGCTGTTGGACAACCTGCCCGATTCGATCTATTTCAAAGACGCCGCTAGCCGGTTCATCCAGGTCAGCCGCGCGTTGGCCGAGAAATTCGGCTTGTCCGAAGCGTCGGCGGCACTGGGCAAGACCGACTTCGACTTTTTTACCGAAGAACACGCCAGGCCCGCCTATGAAAGCGAACAGCGGGCGATCGCCAGCGGGCAACCGGTAATCAATCTGGAAGAGAAGGAGACCTGGCCCGACGGGCATGTCACCTGGGCCTCGACCACCAAAATGCCGCTGCGCGACCGGCAAGGGCGCGTGGTGGGCACCTTCGGCATTTCGCGCGACATCACCGACCGCAAGCGGGCCGAAGCCGAGCTGGAGCAACTCACGCGGTTTCTCGATTCAGTGCTCGACAACTTGCCGATCATGCTCTTTGTCAAAGACGCGGAACATTTGCGCATCGAACGGCTCAACAAGGCGGGCGAAGAACTGCTCGGCTACCCGCGCGAGGAGTTGATCGGCAAATGCGACTACGACTTATTCCCGCGCGATGAGGCTGATTTCTTTATCGCCAAGGACCGTGATGTGCTGCTGGGCAAGCGTCTGGTCGATGTGCCCGAAGAGATTATCCGCACGCGGGACGGCGAACGCATTCTGCACACCCGCAAGATTCCGCTGTTGGATGAAGAGGGCCGAGCGACGCACCTGGTGGGCATCTCGGAAGACATCACGGCGGCCAAGCAGGCCGAGGCGGCCTTGCAAAAGGCCAAGCTCGACGCCGAGGCCGCCAGCCGGGCCAAGAGCGAGTTTCTGGCCAACGTCAGCCATGAGATTCGCACGCCGATGAACGGCATCATCGGCATGACCGAACTGGCGCTCGACACCGAGCTTTCGCCGCAGCAGCGCGAGTTTTTGAACATGGTCAAGGCCTCGGCCGATTCGCTGCTGGGGGTCATCAACGACATTCTCGATTTCTCGAAGATCGAGGCGGGCAAGCTCGATTTGGATTCGATGCCGTTCGCCCTGCGCGATAGCTTGGGCGACACCATGAAGACACTGGCCGTGCGGGCGCATAAAAAAGGACTGGAGGTGGCCTGTCAGGTGTTGGCCGACGTGCCCGACGGCCT
This sequence comes from Pirellulales bacterium, assembly GCA_035252155.1. Classification (GTDB taxonomy): domain Bacteria; phylum Planctomycetota; class Planctomycetia; order Pirellulales; family JAICIG01; genus JAICLL01. The sequence goes on from DATFDL010000194.1 coordinate 2,441, forward strand.
GGTGGGCGACGCCGTTCGTTTGCGGCAGATCGTGGTCAACCTGGTGGGCAACGCCATCAAGTTCACCGAGGCGGGCGAAGTGGTGATGCGGGTCGAGCTCACGCCGTCGGCCGTCGGCCCAGACGAGGCGGCCGGCGTGATGCTGCATTTTGTGGTTCGCGACACGGGCATCGGTATCGAGCGCGACAAGCAGGAGGCGATTTTCGCCCCGTTCGTGCAAGCCGATGGTTCGACCACGCGCCGCTACGGGGGCACGGGCCTGGGCCTGGCCATTTCGGCGCGGCTGGTCGAGTTGATGGGCGGCAAAATCTGGGTCGAGAGCGCACCCGGCCGCGGCAGCATGTTCCATTTTACCGCCCGCTTCACCGTGGCATCGACGCCCCCGGCCGGCTCGCTTCCCCCGCGCCCCGCTGACCTGGAAGAGCTGCCCGTGCTGGTCGTCGACGATAACGCGACCAACCGCCGTATTCTCGAAGAGATGCTCACCAACTGGCATATGAAGCCCACTGTGGTTGGCGGGGCGGCCGAGGCGCTCGAGAAGATGCGGGCGGCCTGCGAATCGGGCAATCCCTATTCGCTGGTGCTGGTCGATGCCCAAATGCCCGTAATGGACGGCTATGCCCTGACGCGCGAAATTAACGAGCACCTCGAATACAGCGGGGCGACGATCATGATGCTCTCGTCGGCCGATTCGGGCGGCCGCGCCGATCCGAGCCTGCGTTTGGCGGCCTCGTTGATGAAGCCGATCAAGCAGTCGGAGTTGTTCGACGCGATCATGTCGGCGCTGGGCGTATCGATGCGGCGCGACGATCCGCGGCCGTTGGCCGAAGCGGCCCCCGGCGCCGAAGGCCCCTTGCGCGTCCTAGTGGCCGAAGACAATGTGGTCAATCAAAAGCTGGTCGTGCATCTGCTCGAAAAGCGCGGACATCAGGTAACCGTCGCCAGTAACGGCCGCGAGGCGGTCGAATTGGTCGCGAGTCGGCCGCTCGACTTGGTGCTGATGGACGTGCAGATGCCCGAGATGGGCGGCTTCGAGGCGACAGCCGAAATTCGCCGGCGCGAACAGGCAAGCGGCCGTCATTTGCCGATTATCGCCATGACCGCGCATGCCATGAAGGGCGACCGCGAGCGGTGCCTGCAGGCGGGTATGGACGCCTACGTCGGCAAGCCGATCCAGGCCCGGTCGTTGTGGGAAGTGATTCATCACTTAATGACCAAGGGCGAATCGTCCTCGACGGCAGCCACGACGATCGGCGACAACTTGGACATGCAAGGGGCGATCGACCAATTGGCCGGCGACCAGGAGTTGCTGCAAGAGTTGGTGCGTGTGTTTCTGGAACAATGGCCCGATTGGCGACAGCAACTCTCCAACGCGTTGGGGGCTGCCGACCGTCCGACATTGCGACGGCTGGGACACACCTTGAAAGGGGCGCTGGGTCAATTCGCGCTGGCCAAAGCCCGCGACGCCGCCGCTCAGCTCGAAACGCTCAACGACGGCGCCAACCCAGCCGCCGACGACGAGGCGTGTGCGGCAGTTGTGAACGAAATCGAACGCGCCCTTCCCAAGCTGGAAGCATTCGCGAGAAGCCCGGTGTAGGCCCGCATATCCTGCCCATTGTGTCAACTGTGTATGGTACACAGTTGAGTTCGCACCAAAACGCCTTGCGGGGGGCCGACGGCTCGCCCCCATCTCGGTGGCAAGGTTTTCTGTCTACGAAGGCTTTTTCAAGGAATTCGTCTCGACCGAAGTTGCCAGTTCCGTGGCGACGATGACCGAAGCGGAGGCGAGCAATCCGCCGGCGGCGGATTGGGCAGGTCATCAAATCTTGGTCGAGTCGAAATCATGCGTTCGTTGCGTTGGTTGACGGTCGGGTGCGGCCTGGCCCTGGCCGTCGCTTGGGTCACGACGGCCCGGGCGGATGGTTTGATCCGCGACGGCATCGGCGCTATTTCCGGCGGCCGCGGCGGCACGAACATGGGCTTCGCTGACAACGGCGCCGTGCTGCTCGACAATCCCGGCGCACTGGTCAACGTGGGCGGCAACGGTTTGCTCGACCTCGACGTCGACACCATCACCTCCCAGGTGCATTACACCGATCCCAAGCCAAACAACGTCTATTCGCACGTTCGGCCAATACCCATTCCCGACGTGGCCTATATCAAGCGCAGCAAGGACCGCCGTTGGGCCTACGGCATCGGGTTTTTTGGGCCGGCGGGTTTTGGGGCCGCTTACGATTTCCAGAATTCGTTTGCCGGACCGCAACTTTATAAGTCGTTCGGCGCGATGGGCAAGCTGCTGCCGGCGCTCTCGTATCGGGTCACCGACCGGCTGTCGATCGGCGGCACCGTCGGCCTGGCCACCAGCTACGTCAATATCCAAGGCCCGCTGTTCATGCAGACCGGCGTGCTGCGAGGCGCCCCCACGATCGTCGACTTGACGGGCTTGGGCGTCGCGCCCACGGGATCGATCGGCGTGCAATACTTGATGCCAAACAACCGTACGATCCTCGGCCTGGCGTACACCACGGAAACCCAATTCAAGATGGACGGGATGCTCAACGCCAACGTGTTTGGCGTCGGCCCGGGTCCGGTCTTCAGCCGCTTTAACACGCAGACCCACCTGACCTGGCCGCGCTCGCTGGCGGCGGGATTCTCGCATCGCATCAATCCGCGCAACATCTTCGCAGTCGATGTGATCTGGTACGACTGGAATCACGCCTTCAACCAGGTGGCCATCGATGCGACCAACGCCTCGAATCCGCTGGTGCCGATGTTGGCTGGCCCGGCGATCGTGCAAAACTTGCCGCTCAACTGGCGCGACACCGTTTCGATGCGCCTGGGCTATCAGTGGATGCCCGACGACATCAATATCTTCCGCTTTGGCTACGTCTATCACGCCAGCCCAGTGCCGAACAACACGCTGACGCCCTTTACCGACGGTGTCTTGCTGAACACGTTCAGCTTGGGCTACAGCCGCCGAATCGGGCGGGCATATTTCAATGCCGCGTACCAATATTCGTTTGGCAACACCCGACACGTCGGCGTGAGCAGCCTGGCGGGAGGCGACTTCTCCAACAGCACGCTGCAGGCCCAGGCCCACACCGCGTTCTTGGGCATCCTCGTGCCATTCTAAGAGATCGAGATCTCTACGCTTCGATCTTCTGGATCCGCACGCGGGTGAAGATCTGCCGGTGGCCGGTCCTACGGCGCGAGTTTTTGCGGCGGCGGAGCTTTTGAACCACCAGCTTTGGCCCCTGCACCGGGCCGAGCACTTCGGCCTTGACCACAGCGCCGTCCAGGGCCGGCTGACCCAGCCGCGGGCCATCGTCGCCGCCCACGGCCAGCACCCGGCCGAACGTCAATTCCTCGCCCTTTTTGATATTCCGGTAGTCGACTGTGAGCTCTTCGCCCTCGCTCACCCGATATTGGCGTCCGCCGTCCACAATGATTGCGTACATGTTGATTTCGTCGATCCTGAGCACCTGATTCAAGCCCAGCAGCTTAGCAGAACGCTCGGTGGCCGTCGAGGGCTCCAGTCCCAAGCCTCCGCAACATCTATCTCGCGGTAGACCGGCTTCATCGGTTAAGATAAATACCTCACACTGCCTAATTTTGCAAGGATATTGGGCCATGGACGGCTGGGAAATCGCCCTGTGGGCTGTCGCCGCGTACATTGCTGTGCTGACGTTGGTGCGGTTCATGAGCGCCCGAAGGACCGCGGTGCTCGAAGAGCTACGTCAACGGGCCGACGCCCAACCGCGCCAGCCGCTGAAAAAGGCCGCGCCGCAGGGCGAGCAGGCAGGACCGCAAGCGTGACGAGGACGAGAATGGGCGCTACAGTGGAAACTCGCAAGTATATTGACCGATGTGCGGGAGTGCTACGTTGCGTTTTTTCAGGCATCGCCGGGCAAATAAATGATGTGCGAGGGCGCGAATGAATAGGATTCAAGGCAGCATTCATTTGCCCGGCGATGCCTAAGAAAACGCACCCCGGCGACCTGATGCGGCCGCGAATCGCCCGCCAAATTTGGTAAAGAACCCGATTGTTTATTGAGAAGAGGAACGGAATGAATTCCGTTCTACGAAATGGGTCGAAAGCTCTATATCGAAACAGTCGGCTGCCAGATGAACATGCTCGATAGCGAGCTGGTGGTGGCCAGCCTGCGCAACGACGGCTACCAATTGGTAGCCACACCGCGCGAAGCCGACACCATCTTGTTCAACACCTGCAGCGTGCGGCAGCATGCTGAAGACAAGATTTATAGTGCGCTCGGCCGGTTGAAACACGCGAAATCGCGAAACCCAAATAAAATTATCGGCGTGTTGGGGTGCATGGCCCAAAAAGATCAGCGGCTGATCTTCGAGCGGGCGCCGTATGTCGACCTGATCGTCGGGCCGGGGCAACTGCACCAGATACCCGACCTGCTGCGACAGATCTCCGCGGGCGGCGGCCCACGGATGGAAGTCAGCCTCGACCGCACCGCCGGCAGCCGGCACGAAGTCGAGCAGAGCTTTGAGAGCTACGATCCGCTCCGCGACGAGCAAATGCGGCCCACGCCCTATCAGGCGTTCGTGCGGATCATGATCGGCTGCGACAAATTCTGCACCTATTGCATCGTGCCCTCGGTGCGTGGGCCGGAGCAAAGCCGCCCGCCGCAGCAGATCGAAGCCGAAGTGCGAAAGCTGGCCGGCGAGGGTTGCCGCGAAATCACGCTGCTGGGCCAGACCGTCAATAGCTATCGCTATCGCGCCGATGGCCGCACCACGCGACTGGCCGATCTGCTCTGCCGCCTGCACGACATCGACGGCATTGACCGCATCAAGTTTGTCACCAATTTCCCGAAGGACATGACCGACGACTTGTTGCAGGCGGTGCGCGACCTGCCCAAGTGTTCGCACTACTTGCACGTGCCGGCCCAGAGCGGTTCGAACGGCGTGCTGCGGCGGATGAAGCGCGGCTACAGCGTCGAAGATTATCGCGAGATGCTGGCCCGCATTCGGCAGACCATACCCGACGCCGCCGTGACCAGCGATTTTATCGTTGGGTTTTGCGGCGAGACCGAAGACGATTTTGAAGCGACGGCGGCGTTGGTGCGCGAGTCGCGATTCAAGAACAGCTTCATCTTCAAATACAGCCCGCGGCCGGGCACCAAGGCCGACTCGCTCTTCGCCGACGACGTGCCCGAAGAGGTGAAACGGCGGCGCAACAACGAACTGCTGGCGATTCAAAACGCGATCAGCGAGGAAGACAATCAGGCGTTTTTGGGCCGCCGCGTCGAAGTGCTGGTCGAGGGACCGAGCAAGTCGAGCCGCAAGCACGCCGCCGAGGGCGACGTGTTGCAGCTCACCGGCCGTACCAACTGCGATCGCATCGTGGTTTTTGAGGGCAACCGCCGGCTGATCGGGCAGTTTATTCCGCTGGTCGTTTACGACGCCAACGCGTTCACGCTGTTTGCCAGCGTGGTCACCAGTCACGTGGGGCCGGAGGTGTACGCGCTGGAAGGGGCTCAGGGTTCAGGGTTCAGGGTTCAGGAAAGCACACCGAGCGTGCCTTAGTAGCAGGCACACTCCGTGTGCCGTCGCTAACCCACCCTGCGGTTGGCACGCAGCGTTCAAACCCATCGTCTCACGTAGCCGGCACCAGGATTCAGGCGAACACGCCCTAAAGTTACGGCACACGGAGTGTGCCTACTACGATAGCGCATGCGCCCCGGCCATCTGGCGGCATTCGTCGGCGCAGTGCTCGCAGGCTTCGGCGCAGCGCCGGCAATGCTCGGCGTCGTGGTGGCCGCATTCCGCCGCGCAGGCGTCGCAAATCTCGGCGCACAACCGGCAAACCTCGTGCATAAACCGCGAACCGCGGCTCATAAAGGCCAGGCAGCTCAGGCACACGTCGGCGCAGTCGGTACACAGCCGCGCGCAATCGGCCATGTCCATCATGCCGGCGCACTCGCTCGCGCAATGTTCGCATTCCTGCGCGCAACGGAAACAGGCTTCAATGCAAGATTGGTGTTCGTGGTGCGACATGATAAACCCCCTTCTTAAGAGAATACGGTTATTCCAAGAGACGAACGTGCAACCATTGCGCCCGTTAGATGGTCAAGCGGCCGGAGCCTCCTCATCGCGCGGTAGCTCCCGGCCTCGTGCCGGGTGGTTCCGGGGCCTGATGTGTCGTCAGGCGTAGTCGAGCAAGAGCGAGCCGACGGCCGGCCACAAGGGCCGGGACTACCTTGTCACATTGCCTGCGAGCGGGGCGTGCTGTGCAACTCGTTTAAGCACCGCTTTTAAGCGACGCGGAATTCAATTGCCACGAGGTTGTCGCGCAAGTCCTTGCGCCGTCAGTGTTCGATCTCGCCGCGCTCCCCTAGGCGACACTGGGCCAAGCTTCGCGAGGCACAGTGTTTGCTTTGCAGGCTTTTTGAACATCCACCAGGCGTCTCGGCGGAGGCGAAATCGCTTGGCTGTCATGAAATGGGGGCCGGGTGTTTTCGTCGGCGACGCAAGTGAAACGACGTTGCGTTGCCTATGCCCGCCCTTGCGCCGCTCACCGCGGAATCGACTTCGCTCATCGAGATGCTGCTCACCGCGCAGCAGCAACTCTCGGCGGTCGAAGCGTTCGCCCTTTGTGAATCATCTGGTGTCGAGCCGGTCGATGGGCGATACCGCAGCTTGATTCCACTCTCGCTGCCTGAGCCGGGCCAGCAGTATGCTTTTGAAGTCGATCTCGACCGGTGTTCGGGCTGCAAGGCGTGCGTGGCGGCCTGCCACAATCTGAACGGCCTGGAAGAAGAAGAGCTGTGGCGCAGCGTCGGTTTGCTGCACGGCGGCACCAACCAGTTGCCGGTCATTCAGCATGTCACCACGGCCTGCCACCATTGCCTCGAACCGGCCTGCTTGCAGGGCTGCCCGGTGCGGGCCTACGAAAAAGACCCGCAAACGGGCATCGTACGCCACCTCGACGATCAGTGCATCGGCTGCCAGTACTGCATTCTCACCTGCCCCTACGACGTACCGAAATACAGCAAGCAGAAAGGCATCGTCCGCAAATGTGACATGTGCCGCACACGGCTGGCCGAGGGCGAAGCGCCCGCCTGCGTGCAAGCCTGCCCGACGCGAGCGATCCGAATTACCGTCATCGACCAGCAAGAGGCGTCCGACGACTGCGAGACCAACCTGTTTTTGCCCGGTGCGCCGGAGCCGGGGCACACGCTGCCGACAACGGTTTATAAGACGGCCCGTCCGCTGCCGGGCAACCTGCTGCCGGCCGATTACTACGCGGCGGCGCCGCAGCACGCCCATTGGCCGCTGGTGTTCATGCTGGTGCTGACGCAGATGTCGGTGGGCGTGTTTCTGGCCGATCAATGGCCGCGGCTCATTGCCGGCGATCGCGGCGAACCGCTGGCGCACCGTTATGCAATCGACCTGGCCTTGTGGCTCGGATTGGCCGGCATCGGCGCTTCGCTGTTGCACTTGGGCCGGCCCTGGTACGCCTACCGCGCAGTGCTCGGGCTGCGCACCTCGTGGCTCAGTCGCGAGATTCTGGCGTTTTCGTTGTACGGCGGGCTGTTGCTGGTGTGCGCTGGCATGGCGTGGCTGCAACGCTGGGGCGTTCATGTGCCGGGCACGCTGACTGGCGCGGCGGAGACTTCGGCCTGCGTTTTCGGTCTGGCCGGAGTCGGCTGCTCGGTGATGATTTACGTTCGCACGCGCCGCCCTTTCTGGAGCGCGGGAGCAACGACCACCAAGTTTTCGTTGACGTGTGCTCTGCTTGGCCTGGCCGGTGCGTTGCTGGTCTGGGCCGTCGCGGCTGCCCGCTCGCCCGAATCGGCAACCGATCCAATGATGTCGGAGCTGCGCCACCAAGCCTGCCGTTGGCTGGCCGCGGCGGTGCTCGTCAAGCTGCTGCTGGAATGCTCGGTCATTCTCCAGTTGCGCCGCACGCGACACGGGCCGTTGAAGCGGACAGCGTTGTTGATGACCGGCGAGCTGAAACCGGTCATGCAGGGGCGGCTGCTGCTGGCAGCGTTCGGGGGCGTGGCGCTGCCGCTGCTGCTGGCGACGGGTTGGACGATGGGGGCAAGCGAACCCACGCAACCGCTCTTCGCCGTGGCGGCACACACCTTGATTGTCGCCGCCATGCTGATTGGCGAGCTGATGGAGCGCTACTTGTTTTTCACCGCGGTGGTGGCCCCCAAAATGCCCGGAGCGCCCGCCTCATGAAGCTCGATCTGGAAAACGTAGCCCCGGCACTCCGTGACGGGGAGGCGGTCGCCGAAGGCGACCACCAGTCTCCGCCACGGAGTGTCGGAGCTACCATGGTCTGCGGATTCTGCTCGACGGGCTGCGGACTGAACATTCATCTGCGCGACGGCGAAGCGATCAACCTCACGCCCGCGGCCGACTACCCCGTGAATCTTGGCATGGCTTGTCCGAAGGGATGGGAAGCGTTGGCAGTGCTCAAGGCTGCCGACCGCGCCACCCAGCCGCTGCTGCGCGATGCGCGCGGCCACCTGCGGCCGGTCGATTGGCCAGCGGCGCTCACGGCGTTCTGTCAGCGCTTCAAGACGATTCAGCAGGCGCACGGCCCGCATTCGGTCGCCTTTCTCAGCACTGGCCAGATCGCCACCGAAGAGATGGCGCTCTTGGGCTGCCTGGCCAAGTTTGGCATGGGGCTGCTCCACGGCGACGGCAACACGCGGCAGTGTATGGCCACCGCGGTGGTGGCCTATAAGGAGGCCTTCGGTTTCGACGCGCCGCCCTACAGCTACGCCGATCTCGAAGAATCGGACGTCATCGTCCTGGTCGGATCGAACCTCTGCATCGCTCATCCGATTCTCTGGCAGCGAATCTGCCTCAATCGCCAACGGCCGGAAATCATCGCGGTCGATCCGCGCACGACCGAAACGGCGATGGCCGCCACTCTGCACCTGCCGCTGCGGCCCAAATCAGATCTCACGCTGTTCTATGGCATCGCCCATCTGCTGATTCGCGAGCAATGGGTCGACCGCGACTTTATCGACGCCCACACCGCGGGCTTCGAGCAATTCAGCGAGCATGTCGCGGCGTTCACGCCCGAACGCGTGGCCAAGGCCACGGGCATCGACCAGGCGACCTTGCATCGTGTGGCGCGGATCATCCATCGCGGCCAGCGCGTCTCGTTCTGGTGGACGATGGGCGTCAATCAAAGTTACGAGGGTGTCCGCACCGCCCAAAGCCTGATCAACCTGGCGCTGATGACCGGCAGCATCGGCCGGCCCGGCACCGGCGCCAACTCGATCACGGGCCAGTGCAATGCGATGGGCTCGCGGCTGTTCAGCAATACCACCAACCTGCTGGGTGGGCACGATTTCGCCAACCCCAATCATCGCCAGAAAATCGCCGACGTGCTGGGCATCGACGCCGGCTCGATTCCCGCACAAGGGAGCTGGGCCTACGACCAGATCATCGCGGGTATTCTCGCCGGCAAGATCAAGGGCCTGTGGGTGATCGGCACCAATCCGGCCCATTCGTGGATCAATCAGAACACGCTGCGCGACATTTTGGGCCGGCTCGATTTTCTCGTGGTGCAAGACATGTATCACACCACCGAGACGGCGCAACTGGCTCATCTGGTGTTGCCGGCGGCGGCCTGGGGCGAGAAGGACGGCACGTTCATCAATTCCGAGCGTCGCATCGGGCTGATTAAGAAAGTGGCCCGTGCGCCGGGCCAGGCGCTGGCCGACTTCACCATCTTTCAGTTGATTGCCGAATACTGGGGCTTCGGGCAATTGTTCGCTCGCTGGAGCAGCCCCGAGGCGGTCTTTCGCATCTTGCAGCAAGCTTCGCGCGGTCAGCCGTGCGACATCAGCGGCATCGAGGGCTACCGGATGCTCGAAGAGGCCGGCGGCGTACAGTGGCCGTTTCCCGAGGCGCCGTCTGGCGAGGGTGACGACGTCAGGCTGGAAAGCCTGACCTACGAAAGCCTGACCTACGGGCGGCGGCTGTTTGCCGACGGACGGTTTTATCATGCCGACGGACGGGCGCGGTTCGTTTTCGACGCACCGGCACGAATGCCGGAGGAGCCGAACGTGCGCTATCCGCTTTTGCTGCTGACGGGCCGCGGCACCACCGCGCAATGGCACACGCAGACGCGCAGCGGCAAATCGGCGGTATTGCGGAAGCTGGCGCCGCGCGAGCTCTACGCCGAGGTGAACCCGCTCGATGCACGGCGCGCCAAAGTCCGCCCGAACCAATGGATGATGATCGAGTCGCAGCGTGGAGCGATCAAGGCCAAAGCGTTCGTCACGCCCGCCGTGCCGGTCGGCTCAGTGTTTGTGCCAATGCACTACGCCGCGGCGAATCAATTGACGCTGGCCCATTTCGATCCACATTCGCGGCAGCCGTCGTACAAGGACTGCGCCGTGCGGATCAGGCCGCTGGAGCGGTGGGATAGTGCGTGAGTACGGAGCAGGGGAGCATGGGAGCTGGGGAGCATGGGAGCTGGGGAGTAGGGGAACTGGGAATGATTCGTTGTTTATCCGCTCCCCTGCTCCCGTGCTCTCCCTCTCCCCTGCAGGTCGCTGAACGTTGAATCCTGAATTACATAGTATGGTCACAACACCCACCACCGCCCGTCACAAAACCATCGTGGTCATCGGCCACGGCATGGTCGGCCACCGGTTTTGCGAGCGGCTGATCGAATATGATCGCGACCGGGCGTTTCGCATCGTCACGTTCTGCGAAGAGCCGCGGGCCGCCTACGACCGCGTCGGACTGACCCAGTTCTTCGCCCATCGCGACGCTCAAAAGCTGCTGCTGGCCAACATGGCCTGGTACGACGAGCACGGCATCGAGCTGCACGTGGGCGATCGGGCCGCCGCCATCGACCGCCGCCGCCGCGTCGTGCACAGCGACAAGGGGCGGCAGATCCCTTACGACTTCGTGGTGCTGGCCACCGGCTCGTACCCCTTTGTGCCCGAGGTGCCGGGCATCAAACAGCGCGGCATCTTTGTTTATCGCACGATCGACGACCTGGAGCGGATCATCGCCTACGCCCAGACGGTCAAGCAAGCGGCCGTGATCGGCGGCGGCTTGCTGGGTCTGGAAGCGGCCAAGGCTACCCACGACCTGGGACTTGAGACGCACGTCGTCGAGTTCGCACCGCGCCTCATGCCGCGGCAGATTGAC
>DATFDL010000195.1:0-13055 GCA_035252155.1 Pirellulales bacterium
GTATTCTTGCCGCCAAATTTATCGCCCTGCTTCAGGCTCGTGCCCGAAAAGAGCCAATGGTCGGGCTGATGGACGGTGAATGCCGCTTCGCTCTCCATGAACTGTCCGTGGCTGCGGTGGTAGCCGCCGTAAAGGAACCCAACGCCCGTCAACGTGTTTTCGGGCCGGGCCAACAGATGATGGCTCCAAAGAGTGGCCAGCAAGCGGTGGTCTTTGGCTGCAAAAACCGGGTCTAGCACCAGGGCCTGCTTGTAGCACACCAGCGCCCGGCCGGCCTCTTCGCTGCGCACCTGCCAGCAGCAGGTGTTGCCGCTGAAGAAGGCCACGTTGCCCCCCTCGCCGATGAACGCCTCCAAATGGTCGCGCATGTGGGACGACCAATATTCATCGTGCCCGACACTCAGCACCAGCTTGTAATGTTTGAGCATGTCCGGGCGGAATTCCAAGTCGGAGTTCACGGCGTAGTCGAGCACGTAACCCTGCCGCTCCGCCCAGGCGACGAAGGGCAGTTCCCACTGGCGGAAAAAGCCGGCCAACGGCCGATCGAACGAGACGCGCGTGCCCTGTAGTTTGTTTCGCGCGTGAAAGGCGTACAAGCTATGACCGCCCCAGTTGTTGTACGCGTTGTAGGTGTTCGTGGTGAGTTGTAGCAAAATCTTGGTATTGCTGCCTGGCATGGCAGGCCGCACGACAAAAAACAACTTCGCTTCGGCGGTGCGTCGGCCGCGGCCGACAAACTGGCCGCCGTTATCGCTGGCCCGCAACATCGCCTCGTAATAGCCGCTGCGCCAATCGTCGGGCACTTCCAGTTCGATGCCCACCGGCCAGCGGCAGCCGTGCGACGAGGCATTCACGGGCACGTCATACGCCGCCCCCGGAATATCGTTTTTGTTCAAAACAGTTTCCGTCTTTGCACCGATGCGAGCGACTTCGAGCGACCATTTCGGAGCCGACGTCGAGACATGCAAACGCACTTTGTCGCCCGCCTGATAGCTAAGCTGATCGGCATAGCCCTCGATATAGAGCGACGGGGCGTCCGGTTGAGACTCGTCGGCAAGAGCCGCGCACGGCGACAGCCCAATCGTCAGGAGCAAGACGGAAAAGCGGAACATCATGAGCGGTACTCGTGTTTGCCGTATTGTCTCGCTTGGATGGTTCATGACTTATCATTGTACCACGAGCAGTACCCGATTGAGAGACGACAATCATTCTCAAGCAAAAGCTTGACTGGCGAGGGTATCTAATGCCCGGCCGACCTGCGATCACCCTCTCAGCCCCGGGTGTTCTCCGATCGCGAGGAGTGCGCGACGTAAACTGACCAACTCCGGCCGGTTCAGGTGCAACGCTTCAACCGTTACTCGTCCGGTTGCCGTGCGTCCGAGCACGCGCAGCATGTCTGGGCCCCAAGCAAAATGCCGTGACCAAAGCTGTCGCCGAGGGTTGAAGAGTGCGACGAATCGACCAATCCGCGCGTCGCGTGCTTGTGTCCGATGGCCTTTGTAACTATTGCAGCCGCAGGAAAAAGCCAAGTTTCCCAATACGGTCCGACCACCTTTGCTCCTGGGAATGATGTGATCGACCTCAAACGGCTGCGTGGAGTATGCGGCCGGACTGAGGCAATACTCGCACCGCCAATTGGCGCGCCGAGCAACGCGGCGGGCCAGCTTGCGCGGCACGCGTTCAGAAGACATGGCGGTTCTCTGATAGCCCGAGCTCGCCCAGCAATGTTTGCACGGAGGTACCGCGCAGTTGTGCCAGCTCAGTCAGGGCCTGCAGGCGCGCCGCATTCATTTGCTCGACCCGTTGCCAGAGGGCCTGTAGCTCTTCCGCCTCTGCGTCAGTCAAGCTTTCGGCTTGGTGTTTGCGCCGCAGGCGATTGAAACGCCGCTGGAGGGACGAGGACATTTGGGAGTTCTCCATAATGCACTCCAGTAGGGCCGCCTCCGCTTGCCCCTGGCTGCCATTCCGACCTTGCCATTCGGCCAGCCTCTGGGTGAATTCGTGCAATTCGGCTGGTGATAAGCGCTTGACCGCGGCCGCCAACTCGTCCACTGTAAGCTGTGTCTGTCCTCGCGTGGTAGCCATGTTGATTCCCTCCATTCACTTTCACATGCGTAGGTACGATGCCGATCTCGTTCGGGCATATGCAGGACAATCGAATGGAGCCAATTGGAAGAGCCAGTTCCATTTTAGCATGGCGGACTATCCTATTCGCGGCTCGTCGCTGAGATTCTGCGGTAGCCGAGGACGACGCCGATGGCCAGGGCGGCGACGCCCAGAGCTGCCCAGTAGATGGCGTGGCCGGGCTGGCTGTCGGCGGGGAGGACGGCTGATTTCTGCGGCTCACTCGGCGCGGCTTCCTTTCGGCCAGCCGGGATGGGAACGTAGGATGGCTCGCCGATCTCATCGCCCGTGTTGGCCACGGGCTGGGTTTGTGCCGGTGGCGGCTGAGTGTCCGACTGAGCCCACAACCGCTCGTCCCAGTTGACGGCGAGCAGCAGATCGAAACCGGGATTCGACTGCTTGACCTGACAGGAGCAGGCGCCGCAGAGAAAGCCAGAGCATTCCGCCAGCAACGCTTCGTCGATCGACTCTGCCTTCAGTACCGTCATGGCGCGCCCGCGGCCGAAGACGGGAACCACGATCGTCTCGTCATCCCCGAGGTCATCGACGACTCCGCAGGTGACCAGATTACGAAGGATCACTTCGTCGGCCGACTTGCCAGCGACTTCGAGGACTGAGAACCGGATGTCGAGCGGCAGTTTCGTTAGCAGCTCTGACTCTGGCAGGCCGTCCGCCACGGGCAGCGGAATCTCGGCGGCAAGCCGCGGCAACTCTGCCCGCAACTGCTCGACAACCTGCTGCGACGTGGTTTCGTCGCTGCCGTGGAACACGAGCCAGACGACCGAATCGCCTGTGGCCAGCCGCTCGATCAGCTCGTCCCGCGCCGGCGACGTCCAAAGCGACGGCTTCACCTTCGACAGAGGCCCGGACCAGACGACCGCCGATCCTCGCCGGCCGCCCGGACGCCGGAGCACGACGTGCGGCAACGGGACGTCGCCAAGAGTATCGCCAACAGCGTGCAGATCGTCGGCAAGTTCCTCATGGAGATTGCAGTGGATGACCTCGCAGTTGACCGCCCCCCCGTTGATTTGCGACTGATCTTCGAGCTGCGACACGAGCGCGCGCTGTTCGGGAGTCAGCGCGCCGCGAAAGAACACGTCGACTTCGAACAGATCGGCGGGCCAGTGTTCGAGCGCATAACGAAACACAGGCACCGAACAGGCGCCGGCCGAGCGAGCGAGCAGCAGCACGGCTGCAAGGGCCACGATTAGCGTGTGTGCCGGAAATGATTTATGCGATGAGGGAAAAGCGGTGGCTGGGGCAGAGCCGCGCCAGTTAGAGAAGTTTTGCGTTCGTGATCCGTCGCGGCGATGCCCCGGCAGAGTATGCACCGGGGCATCGCTGGCCGGCAGTACGTGTCGGCAATGGATGCGTCGATCGCGGCCAGCTTCTGCCCCAGCCACCGCTCTCCGCCACGGAGTGTCGGAGCTACTATGTGCGCCGCGCCTTCTCATTCTCCATACCCCAGGCAGATCACCCGGCCGTCGGTCGTGGCCATGTAGACCCGGCCGTAGGCGGTCGACATTCCGTCCCAGACGGGCAAAGCGTCGATTTGCGTATCGGCAATCGAACTGCCATCGCGGGTCGAAACGGCATAGAATCGTCCACCCTTTTTCCCGTCGAGCGAGTCGGCTTGCGCCTGCAACTGCTCGCGGATGGCCGGATCCTTGGCCGCCAGGCGTTCCAGAGCGTATTCTTCATCCACCAGGTCGGGCGGGCCGGAGACGATCAAGGCATCCTTGCTGAGGACCATCGCCCGAGCAAAGACGGGCGCAAACTTCGTCCAGGTGTGGTCGAAGCCCATCAGTTTTGCGCCGCCGGCAGCCACAGCGGCCCGGCCTGCGGCCTTGGGAAAGACCACGGCCGTGCCGATCCGGCCCTGGCCGGTCGGCAACTTGCCGAGATCGCCGTGGTTCTTCTTTCCCGACGTATCCTTTGCATTGCCGTCATCAAACGTGCAATGCACGACCACGTCGGCTTTCATCGCTCGGGCCTGTTCGGGATCCTGAAAGGCCCCGGCGATTTCGGCGGCGGTCAGGGCCCGATGCGTGATCCGCACTTCGTCGATCGCTCCGACGAACGGGAACCCATTCTGGTACGATCCCACGGGACCGGTGTCGCCCCCCAGCTCCAGTTTTTGTTTCGGCTCGCTCCAGACGAGAGCCGGGGTTTTGCCGGACACCGCCAACACTCCATCGACATACAAGTGCATCTCTTTACTCGGTGTCAACACGCCCGCCAGGTGGTGCCAGCCGTTCTTCAACCGATCGGGAGTTTGGATCTCGGTCAGATTGCCACCGGTGCGGATCGCGAAGGTCGGCTTCCGGTTCTGGATGAACAGAGCATACCCTTGCGCGGGACCGCCGTGGGCGACGATCACGCCGCCCGGGCCCTGAGGCTTCACCCACGCTTCCACCGTCAGCGGCTTGTTCGTCGGATCGATGCTGGGCGTCACGTCGAACTTGACCGTCTGCGGACCATTGCCTGGCTGATTCGCCAGCGGGGCGGGCGCCGCCGCATCCCGACTGGCCGAGAAGAGCTGATGCTCCAGCGGCGTGGTCCAGCGGTAGTACTGCGGCTGCCGGGCATAGCCGTAGATTTCTTTGTCATTGAACACCAGAATGCGGCCAGACGGTGTGTGTTTGCCCGCCTGGAAGTAACCGTTGTGTCCACCGGCGAAATTTTTGCCGTAGACCCAGTAAGCCCGATGAAACCAGGTATCGTCGAGGAAGCCCATCGGCGCAAACAAATGGCGTCCCGGACCGGCCTGCGTTCCCCCCTGCGTCACGGCGTCGCCGGAGACCGGTCCGATCTCCTGGCGCATTCCGCTGAGGTCGAACTTTTGAGATCGCAGATAAACACAATCGCCATCGGTGCAGAGAATATCCGCCAGTGCCACCGGCATCTGCAGTGTCTTCAGGCGATTCTGAATGTCTTCGCCCGTTTCGGGATCGCGATCGTTGAGCACGGTTTCGCTGAGTTTTTTGCCAGTCCGCGGATCGAGCCGCACATACCACATGCCGCCATCCAAGAAGCTCGACCGGCCGACGACGAAGTGGGCGACGTCTTTTTCAACGAGAATCGACCCATGGACGGGCCAGACCGATTCGAGCTGTTCGAACGCCATCAACCGGCGATCGAGCGGCGCGGCCCGATAGCGCCACAAGAGGGCGCCGTCGCTGGCGCGCAGGGCGTAGACCCAGCCGTCCATCGAGCCAAACAGCAGCCGCCCGTTCCAGTAGGTCGGCGGCGAGTCGATCCGCCCGCCGGCTGTGTAGGTCCAGCGCGACTGGCCGGTCTTGGCATCGAGCGCGTGCAACTTGTGCTGATCGACCTGCGCGACGTAAACCAGGCCGCCGGCCACCACAAGCGCCGACAGCCGCCCCGATAACTTCGTCTCCCAGCTCCGACTGAGATCGCTGGCGAGTTCCGCCGACGAGTATCCGCTCCGCTGATTGTCGTGGCGATAGGTCGGCCACTCGTTTGCGGCGGCGGTTCGCTCGTTAAGCGGTTCGTGGAACGCTTTTCCCAGTTCCAGACGGCCTTTGTCCGGAACCACCTTGGGCAGAATAGCCGTCTTCGGCGCCGGGGCCAGGGCGTTGAAGCCATAGAGCTTGGCCTCGGGATAGCAGGCACAGTTGTGTGGCCCCGCATAGATCAGTCCGTTCGCGGGAAGGACTCCGTACAGACAGGCGCTGCGGACCCAGTGATTGATGTCCCAGTGCTTCGCGTTGAAGTCGACCAGCTCGATTCCGGTGCGCGACGGAATGATAAAGCGGTCGGTCGCCTTCGCAATGTAGCACCGGTGATGGAACCAGTAAGTGTCGATGTCGGGCGGGAACGCGATCTTCACTTCGCCGGTCAACAGGTCGCGTCCCTTGTAGATCCCGCTGTCGCGACCGCTCGTCGTCGGCGCCACCCACACCAAGCCGCCCGCGATGATGATGTCTTGCGGCGACTGGTAGCCCGAGGGCGCGTGTTCCGACTCCCACCGCATCTTCCCGTCGGCGGCGTCGTACGCCCGCATCTTTCCTTCGCCGCCGGCATAGAGCACGAACGGTTCGTGGAGCACTAGCCGGGGGCCGAAGTTGAACTGAATCGACTTGCGACGCGACGCCGGTTCGGTGGCCCAGAGCTGCTCTCCATTTTCGGGGTTGAGGCAGACGATTCTGTCGCCGTCGTGGAAAACCACCCGCTTTTCGTTGGCGCAGAGCGTCAGCGGAGCCACTTTGCTCGTGTGCGACCAGAGTTGCTTGCCCGTCGCCGCGTCGAAGGCCATCACGTCGCGCGGCTTTTCGTTCCAGACAAACTCCGTGGCCACCCGGCCCTGATCGCCGGTGTTGAATTTCGGAGCGTACTCGTCGAGTTCCGCGGCGCCACGGTTGACCAGCAGGAAGAGCCTGCCATGATCGAACAGGATTTCTTCCGTCGACTTGGTTTCGTCAAAGACACGCTTCGTCTGGCCCGTGATCCCGTCGAGGTGCGAGACCGGGGCGTGAATGCCCAGTGTGAGATACAGATCGTCGCAGTCAGCGACCAGCCGCCGCGCCAGTTGCGTCGGCCCGCTCTTGAGCGGCCACATTTGGTCGTGCCACTTCTCGATCGGTCGCTTCCACAGAATCGTTCCGTTGAAGGCGTCGCGTGCGATAAGCTGCCAGTTCGAGGGCAGTTGGATCGAAATGCGCGAGCCTTCGTCGAGGATGTAATACATTCGCCCCCGCGACGACACCAGGGCGCTCAGGCTCGACATCCGGTCGTGATGCCGCGACCAGCGCGGGCTGCCCACCCATTGCAGTCGTTCGGGAGCGTCCACCGCGGTATCGTGCGCAACGGGATTGCCGCCGGCATCGTGGAAGTAGTGCGTCCAGTCGTCGATCTCCGGCGGAACCGGCTTGACAATCTTCTTCCAACCACCTTTCTCGCGGATGCAGGCCACGCCACGCGGACAGAGAATTCGCTCGACCTCCGACTGCGGCACGCTGCCGAGTTTCTCGGCCACGACGAGATTGACCATGCCGTCGATATACGGCAGCGACTTGCCATCGAACTGATCGACGCTCACCGAACCATAGACTCCAGCGGCCTGCAATGCCGCGCGCGTCTCGGCGATCTGCTCGGCCGAGGTGTCGAGGCCGTGTACCTGAAAAGAATCAGTTGCCCGCAAGGCCGCGGTCAGTTGCCCGTCTCCACAGCCAAGATGCACGACAAAACCGCCGCGGACGCCGCTTTGCTTAAGAACGTCGGCGGCGACATCGGCCGGGGCAGTAATCTGGGCCGGGGCGTCGCCGGCGGCTGGACTTACGGCGCACGCCAGCATCGTTGCAATGACGGGAAAGAGGACCGCGCGTGGTTGCAAAGCCCCGGTGGACGCAAACATGGCGCGGCTCCATGATGGAAAGTCAGCGATGTACCCGAATAGTCAATCGATCGGAGTATAACTCACCAGGCAACGCTGCACCAGAAGTCCGCTAGGCAATGCCGAGCGCGCTGCAACTCTCTTCGTAGCTTTTTTCCAGATCGAGCGGGATGGCGAGGTCGTCGGCCAACCATAAGGGCATGGTGGGAAGCGGTTCTTGCAAAGACAGCGTCTGGGCCCAAGCCTCCAGCCGCCATTCATCCGCTTGCTTGGTCATGCGGCAGGCACTGCAATAAAGTTGTTCCGAGCCAACACGCGGATCTGACCGGCCGAGGAAATCAAGTAATTCCCCGTAGAGATTCCTCGTGCGCGTGGTGACGATATCGACGATCACGACCGACACGCGCTCGCGCAACAATCCCGCGCATTTGGCGACGAACGCCCGACGACTCTCCGGGCGGTCCTTGTTGGAAGGACTCACGATCTCCACCGCCGCCACCAAACGTGCGCGCCGCCGTCGATCGTAAATCTGGACTTCGTAGACTTCCTCTGCGGGTAGATCGCTGGCAACCACCAGCGTCGGCTGCGGCGGCGCCCAGACGGCGGTCGCAACGCCTCCATTGCCTTCCTCGTGTTGGCGGAAAGCGACTTCGTCGCGCTCGAACGTGATGACGTCGATTTCCGCGCTCCTTCCCGAATGAACGCGAGGCTCGGCGAAATAACCGGCTGGCAATTTGCCGCGCAGGCCGGCAACGATCATGACAGGCCACGTCGCGTGCATCGCTTCCCAATGGTATTCGTCGTCCAGCGGCGAACGGAAATGGTCGTGTAACGGCATGGGGTGCTCCTGAAAGGCGGACTGCTTCTATTCTATCTCGACTGCTTTGGGCGTCGATTCTGCACATTCGAGCAGGCTAAATCTTTGGCGCGAAACTCTTGTGCGCACCGCACGCCGCACAGTCTTCGCGGCGAGCGATCGGCAGCGTGCGAAAACTCATGTCGCGCAGATCGCCGAGCAGAAGCCGCCCGGCCAACGGCTCGCCGAATCCCGCGACCAGCTTGATCACTTCCATCGCCGCGAGCGATCCAACCGTACACGAGACCGCGCTGATTACCGGAAACTGCCGCTTCCAGTTGGGTGGCGGCTCGGGATACAGGCACGCCAAGCACGGCGTCTGGCCGGGCAGGACCGTCAGCAAGCGGGCCTCGAGATCGTACATCGAGCAGTCGACCAGCGGCTTCCGCTGCCGCACCGCTTCCCGATTCATCAGTAGCCGCTCCGCGAACTGTGGAGCCGCGCTCACCACCACGTCGCATCGGCTGACCAGATCGGCGGCGTTGACCTCGCTGATATTCTCGCCGACAGTCTCGATCTCAACGTGCGGATTCAGCTCGCGCAGACGACGCGCGGCGGTCTCGACGCGCGGCAGCCCGATACTCTCCGTCGTCATCAGCAATTGGCGGTTGAGATCGTCCAGCCGCGCGTTGCCCGCATGAGCCAGAATCAGCCGGCCGACGCCCGCCGCCGCCAGTTGCAGCGCCGCCGATCCTCCCACGCCCCCGACGCGAGAGACCAGCACCGTCGCTGCTTTTAGCCGGCGCTGACCTTCCAGACCAAAGTCGCGTACCGTCAACTGCCACTCGTAGCGGGCCAGTTCGTCAGTAGTCAGTTCGGGAAGCGGTTTCATTAAATCTTATCGAATGCAGCGTCGAAAGTAATCTACCGGCTGAAGTTGGCGGCAGCAAAGTAGCCCCGGCACTCCGTGACGGGGAGCGGTCGCCAAAGGCGACGGCCATCTCCGCCACGGAGTGTCGGAGCTACCATGCGCCGGTAGATCATTTTCAGCGGGTTGCCTACCCTCCAGCGATCGGCGGCAACAGCAGGATGGTATCTTCTTGCCGCAGAACGATCGCCCCTGCCTGCCGCGAGGACAATGCGGTGCCATTGATCGCCACCAGCAGGCTGCTCTGCACCTGCCCCGCCGCGCCGAAGAGATGCGGCCGCGCCGGATCGCCGTAGCGCTGCCCCAGTTCGCTGAGCAGCATCGCCACAGTGCTTCCTTCCGGCAGCTCGATGAGGTCGTTCGCCCGACCGGTCGCCGTCTGGAGTTGTCCAGCAAATTCGACGCGAACGTTCATCAGACGGTCCCTTCGACTTTGG
Source organism: Pirellulales bacterium (assembly GCA_035252155.1). GTDB lineage: Bacteria > Planctomycetota > Planctomycetia > Pirellulales > JAICIG01 > JAICLL01. Next base: position 9,642 of record DATFDL010000195.1, read on the forward strand.
TTACAGCGGGCGCGGACATGCCCGCGGTCGCATCAAAATGGTCATCGCGTGCGGCAAGCAGCGTGAGCGCGCGCTCTGTCACCCGGCGGGATTCGATCACCAGCAAGCGTTCGGCCAGCGCCCGCGCCTCGGTTCGGCTGTGCGTGATGTGTAGTGTCGTCAGACCGCGCTCGCGCTGCACCGAACGCAGCAGTTCGCAGAGTCGGTCGCGAGTCGTTTCGTCAAGGGCCTTGAGGGGCTCATCCAGCAGCAGCGCCCGCGGATCGAACGCCAGTGCCCGCCCGAGCGCGACCCGCTGTGCTTCGCCGCCGCTTAGATGGTGGATGAGCCGCGCGAGTAGCCCTTCAATTCCCAGTACGTGCGATAGCTCCTCCACTCGGTCGCGGATCAGCGTCCGTGCGGCGCGCCGAATTCGCAGGGCGAACTCCAGGTTTTCGCGTACGGTCATCGTGGGAAACAGCCCCAGATCCTGGGGTACGTAACCAATGCCGCGGTTCGCGGGTTTCCAAAGGGTAACATCCACGCCTGCGACGACCACGCTGCCCCGTTCGACCGTCCGCAACCCGCAGATCGCTTCCGCGATGGTCGTCTTTCCCTGCCCCGTGCCTCCCATCAGAACCGCGTATCCGCCGGTGGGCACAGTCAGGCTGACATCGCGCAGGACGAATGGACCGGAGCGGATCGACACATTGCGCAGCTCGATCATCGGCTCACCTCTCGGCCCATCAGCCGCACGATGCCCAACACCGCCATCGCCGCCATGACCATCAGCAGCGACACCGCCACCGCCGCCTCGAGCTGGCCGACGCTCAGCTCAAGAAACACCGTCGTCGAGAGCACTTCGGTTCGCATTCGCGTCGCCCCAGCAAAGACCAGGATCGGTCCGAATTCGCCCAACGAGCGGGCCCAGGCAATCGTGAACGCCGCAATCAGTCCCCGCCACGCCTGTGGCAGCACGACCTGCAAGAAAGCCTGGCTTCGGCGGCAGCCGAGCGTCAGCGCCACCTGCTCCGCACGCGGGTCGATCTGATCAAACGTGACCCGCATCGTCTGCACCGCAAACGCGCACGCCACGGCAAACTGGGCCAGAACGACCGCGGGCTGCCGATACGTCACGTGAAAGCCGAGGTGTTGCTGAAGCCAATCCTCCAGATTGCCCCCGGCAATTGGCAAATGAAACAGAATCAGCAGGCTCAGCCCGATCACCAGCGGCGGCAGTACAATCGGCACATCGAGCGCCGTATCGATCAACCAGCGCCCGCGGAACTGAAACCGCGACAGCAAATATCCCAATGGCGTCGCCACCCAGATCGACAGCAGTGCCGAAATGGTGCAACTGATCAGGGTCAAACGCACGGCAAACCGGATCTCCGGTTTCGCTAGCGCGGTTGCAAAATGTGCGGGCGACGTGTAGGCCAGATCGGCGACCAGCATGGCGACGATCAACAGGATATAGCTGCCTCCCAGCCCGCCCATCAAGGCCAGGAAGGGAAAATCCGATCCGGCCCGATGGGCTTGCTCGGCTGCTGCGGTTCCGGCGGTCGGGGCCGGCTGCGATGGGGGCGGATCTCGATGAGGCATGGCAATCGCGATTGTAACCTGAGTCCGCCGCTGCCGCGAATGAGGCGGTTGAGCGATATGCTGACGGAGATAAACTCAGCGGAAGAATCGCTCGAAACTCCTCAACTGCTCGAGCGATGTCCTTTCCAACGTCGCTGTGCGAAGATGGTCGATCATCTTCAACTGTCGCTCGAATTCCGCTCTCAATGGCGGGTACTCGAACATCGTCTCAAGCCCAATTTGATTCTCGCTCTTCGGTCGTGTGGAATTCGACGCACTTCGCACGCTTGGCGGCCGCGACGTGGATTGCATCGCAAGCACCCAGACCGAACTGACAGGCTTCGCGCAAGGCGTCCTGCAGAAGTTGCTTTGAAACGGCGACCCGCCGGACATTGGTGAAAAACGCCTCATAGAAAGCGACTTCATCCCGGAAGCCGTGATAGGTTGGCTTGGGGAGGACCTCGAGGCGCGCCAGGTCTTTTGTAATGAAAACCCGCTTCGGCTCGTCGAGCAGGCGCAAGGCAACATCCGAGATATCGGGCACACCGCAGGCTGCGGCAATCAGAACGCCTGCGTCGACAAAGGTCCGGGTCACCTCCTAAGCCTCCGCACCGCGTTCACCACGGCGCTCGATCAGATCTTGCTCGATTTGCTCCCATTCAAGCAACCGCCGACCGCTGGCAAGTATTCTCTCGCGGATTCTCCAGAGCCGCCGGCCGAATTCTATTTGCGGTACGAAGCGTTCTTTTGCTTCCCTTGCCGTCTGGTCCGGAATCGCGTCTCCGAGGCGTAGCGTTTCGTCGCGAGCCGTTGCACTCATCCGCTTCGAGTTCTGCCGTTTGTGCATGTCATCGCTCCCGTAGACAGCAATGAGCATATAGCGATCGGCAGCGCCACGCAACCAGGTATGCGCGGCCGCTGGCCGCCATCACGCGACAACGCCGCAAGTCCGACCGTTCGTAACCTGGGCGGGAATGATCGTCGTCGTTGCGCGACACGTCAATCATTGGAGCCATCCTCCCCTTCCAGCCAACGAAAACCCTCGCTGGTGAAATTCTCTTTCGACGACTCCGTGCGGATCGCGTGTAACAGACGCTCGCCCAATTGGCGATGGTCCGAGTCCTTCGCCACGCCGTAAGGCTGCGTCGCCACCGAACACGGAATCCCCTGAATGCGGATCGCGTCCAAAAACTCGGCCGCGCCGGCCGCGTTGCTCAGGTAAGCCACCGCCGCGTCGAGCGAACCGCTCCGCATCTGATTGACCAGCATGTCACCGGTCGGCGTTTGCACCACGACATTCTTCATCACTTCAGTCTTCACACCACTCTCGGCAAACGTTCGCTGCGTGATCCATCCCATCGCACACTGCTTTTCGTGCCCGATGCCGACCCGCAGGCCGGGCTTGCTCAGATCGTCGAGCGACTTGATGCCATGCGGATTGCCTTTCTGCACCAGGATCACCAGCTCGTTCTGCGATACAGCCTCTGTACTGGGGAAGATGTCTTTCACCTGATTCATGAATTCCGCGTCACAGGCGAAATACGCGTCAGGCACCTCGCCCGCTTTCATCTGGGCGACCAGTATGCCGCAGCCGTTGTAAACCCGCGTGACCTTGACGCCTTCTCGGCGTTCAAACTCGGCGATCGTCTCCTCGATCGCCGGCCGCAGCATCGACCCGGCGTAGAGGGTCAACTCCGGCTGCTCGCTCCAGAGATCGCCCTCGACCGGCTCGAAGCCAAACTCCTGATACCGCACCAGCCCCCTGTCGCGGGCGCTGAGATAACGGGCAAAATGCACAGCCGCCCGCGGACGAGTGCTCGATTTCAGCAGTGCCACCGCCACCCGCGATTGAAT